>CANGJN010000036.1 GCA_947454215.1 Neisseriaceae bacterium
GCTTATTATCAATTAAAGCATAATGATTAAAATTATAATATTCGTTCTAAATTAAAGGCAAACTTTTAAATTAATTTATTTTATTTACTTTATATTGATGATAAATTAAAACTATGTTTCATATATTTTTAACCTAGTATTAATTTTTGAAGTTTCATTAAGTAATATTACACATAAATATTTTTTTTATTGATGATTTATCACTTTTATTTTAAATCTTTATTAGATATTGGTTATTTGGAAGTTTTTGTCTGAACTGACTATCCGTTGAAGGTGGGGTATATTACTATTAAAAATACCAACATTAAATTTATTAGCAATATTCAAATTTTATTTTTTAAAGTATTAATCATTACTACTGTGTAGTATTTGAGACATTTACTCAATAATTATTAAGTAAGTGATTACTGAATAATTATTTATGGAGGATAATTGAAAAAGAATTAACCACAGTTATAGAAACACCCCCACGTACATTGGGAAGACACTTCATAGCGATTTAACTCAGTATAATAATTATTTCAAATCAATCTAGTATTTATTACTGTATAAATGATAAAAGCCTTCATATAGTAATTATGTTCATAATATAATTAAAAAAATCTTGACTTATCTTAATAATTAAAATGTTTGTTAATAAAAATTATACGATCTAATTATCATAAAAAATTGCTTTAACTTAACAAAAGTATTCTAATTAAAAGATTTACAAATACTGTTAAATTTGTGATGCAAATATTTGTTTAGTTGTAAACCAACTTGTGTAGAATAATTTATATTTTATCAATTATCAAATTGTACTTCATTTAGATTTATTATTCCACTTCAATTGTGGATTTAATCTTACTACTCAGCAAAGAGTAAAACCTTAATTAAATAAATCATTACTTAATTATATAATATTTTAAGCATTGCTGAATAGTAATTTACATTTTTAGAGTTTTAACCATATTATTAAATTAAGTCTTGATCAACATTATCATTTAAAGCCTCAAATCGTTGTCTCTTTGTAGCTTTAGCATACGCCAAACCAGTTCCAGCAGGAATTAATCTTCCCATGATAACGTTTTCTTTTAATCCTCGTAAATAGTCAACCTTACCTGCTATTGATGATTCGGTCAATACTCTAGTAGTTTCTTGGAATGAAGCAGCAGAAATAAATGAATCTGTTGATAAAGAAGCCTTAGTAATTCCAAGTAAAACATTATCATACTCAATCGGCTGTAATCCTTGACCAATTAGTTTATCATTTTCATCAAGGATATTAGATCTTTCTATCTGCTCTCCTTCTAAGTATAAATTAGAATCACCAGGATTAGTAACAATGACACGTCTTAACATTTGTCTTACTACAACTTCAATATGTTTATCATTAATTTTTACACCTTGCAATCTATAAACCTCTTGAATTTCTGAAGTTATATATTTAGAAAGTTCTTCTATACCTTTCATAGACAATAACTCATGTGGATCTACAGGACCATCAACTATCATTTGACCACGCTCTACAAATTCTCCATCATTTACCAATATATTTTTATCTTTTAAAATGGATAATTCTATTTCTTCATTATCGGTAGAAACGATCTTAATTTTATTCTTTCCTTTGGTCTCTTTCATAAAATTAATGATTCCTGAAACAGGAGATAACATTCCTGCATCCTTAGGAATTCTAGCCTCAAATAACTCTGCAACCCTAGGCAAACCACCCGTAATATCTCTGGTCTTTAATGATTCTTGAGGTTTTTTTGCTATAATATCACCAATAGAAACTTCTTGACCATCCTCTACAGTAATTATATCACCCACCTGAAAACTTATAATAACTGAACTATCAGTTCCAGTTATTTTTACCTCATTACCATCTTTATCCAACAATCTCGCCATTGGACGCAAGTTTTTATTTGAAATTTTAGCTTTAGATGAGTCCATTACCTTAAGATTAGAAATTCCTGTTATATCATCAATTTCTCTTATAACAGTTACACCTTCAACAATATTACCCAACGAAATAGTGCCACTATATTCTGTAATAACTGGTCTTGAATGTGGATCCCAGTTCGCCAACTTAGTTCCAGATTTAATTTCTTGCCCATCTTGAACATAAAGAACTGCACCATAAGGAACGTTATTTTGTTCTCTTTCTCTATTATACTGATCTAATATTATAATTTCAGCTGATCTTGAAATAATTATCAACTCATTGTTTTCTTTAGTTACATATTTTAAATCTCTAAACTTAACAGTTCCTGAAAATTTAGATTCTAATCTACTAACTATTGCCGACCTAGATGCCGCACCACCAATATGGAAAGTACGCATGGTTAACTGAGTTCCAGGTTCTCCAATTGATTGAGCAGCAATAATTCCTACTGCTTCACCAATATTAACCATATAACCCCTAGCTAAATCTCTACCATAACATTTAGCACATAACCCATATCTAGTTTGACAAGTTAAAGGTGTTCGAACTTTTATTTCATCAATGTTTTCTTTATCAATTATAGCTGCAATATCCTCAGTTACCATTGTTCCAGCAGGTACAATGGTAACGTCATTAATATTTTTAATATCTGTTAAACACACTCTACCTAATACTCTATCCGTTATTGACTCAATTACATCCCCACCTTGTAACACAGATTTCATATAAGTGCCTTCATTAGTTTTGCAATCTTCTTCTATGATTATTAAATCTTGTGCCACATCTACTAATCTACGAGTTAAATATCCTGAATTAGCGGTTTTTAAAGCTGTATCTGAAAGCCCTTTTCTTGCTCCATGAGTTGAAATAAAGTATTGAGAAACATTTAAACCTTCTCTAAAGTTTGCAGTAATAGGTGTTTCCATAATAGAACCATCGGGTTTTGCCATAAGACCACGCATACCAGATAATTGTCTTATCTGAGCAATAGAACCTCTTGCTCCTGAATCAGCCATCATATATATTGAATTAAAAGAATCTTGAACTACTTCTTTTCCCGTACTATCTAAAACGGTTTCCTTAGATAATTCACTCATCAATGTTTTAGCAATTTCCTCTCCGCATTTACCCCAAATATCAATTACTTTATTATATCTCTCTCCTTGTGTTACTAAACCATCTTGGTACTGCTTTGTAATATTTTCAACTTCTCTTTGAGAATCATTAATCTTATCATGCTTAGATACAGGAACATGCATATCATTTATACAAACAGAAATACCAGCTTTTGTAGAATAAATAAATCCCATATACATAAGTTTATCTGCAAAAATTACTGTTTCTTTGTTTCCACATAGTCTAAAAGAACTATTTATTAATTTAGCCACATCTTTTTTCTTTAAAGGCTTATTAATTAAATCAAAAGACAAGGCTTTAGGCAATATCTCAGATAATAATGCTCTACCAACAGTTGTTTTTTTACGTATAATTTGAGAAACAAATTCATCATTTACTTTTATTTTTTCTGATATTCTAACTGTCACTATTGCTTGCAAATCAACCTGATGAGTTTGATAGGCTCTTTCTAACTCCTTTACATCAACAAAAAATAAACCCTCTCCCTTAGCATTTATTTTTTCTCTGGTCATATAGTACAATCCAAGTATAATATCTTGAGAAGGTACTATTATTGGCTCTCCATTAGCAGGAGATAATACATTATTAGATGCTAACATTAAAGTCCTAGCTTCCATCTGAGCCTCTATACTTAATGGTACATGTACTGCCATTTGGTCACCATCAAAATCGGCATTGAATGCAGAACATACTAAAGGATGCAATTGTATTGCCTTACCTTCAATCAAAATTGGCTCGAATGCTTGAATACCTAGTCTATGTAATGTAGGTGCTCTATTTAATAAAATCGGATGCTCTCTTATAACATCTTCCAATATATCCCAAACAATCGCTTCCACATTGTCTACCATTCGTTTAGCATATTTTATAGAAGCAGCAACACCAGTAACTTGTAATTTATGATAAACGTAAGGTCTGAATAATTCCAATGCCATAATTTTTGGTAATCCACATTGATATAATCTCAATGTAGGACCGACTGTAATTACAGATCTTCCAGAATAATCTACTCTTTTACCTAATAAATTTTGACGGAACCTACCAGATTTTCCTTTTATCATTTCAGCTAAGGATTTCAAAGGACGTTTATTCGCTCCTGTAATCACCTTTCCTCGTTTACCATTATCAAAAAGGGAATCTACTGCTTCTTGTAACATTCTGCGTTCGTTTCTTAGAATTATTTCTGGAGCTCTTAGCATTATTAGTTTTCTTAATCGATTATTTCTATTAATAACTCTTCTATATAAATCATTTAAGTCACTAGTTGCAAATCTACCACCATCTATTGCGACTAAAGGTCTTAAATCAGGTGGAAGAACAGGAATAACATCTAAAATCATCCACTCAGGTCTAATTTCTGAGCGTTTAAATCCTTCTAAAACTTTAAGTCTTTTTGCCATCTTTTTAAAGTTAAGATCGCTTTTAACTTCCTTCATTAATTCTTTAATTGACAGTATTTCTTCATCAATATTGATACTTTTTAATAGTTCTCGAATAGCTTCGGCACCAATACCAACTCGAATCCTATCAGCATCATCAGTTTCATGTAAAGACTGATATTGTTCAGGAGATAAGATATCTCCTTTTTTTAAATAACTTTTCTTATCTCGTGGATGTAAAGGTGGTTCTAATTTATCAAGAATTTCCAATACAGCATATGCTTCAAAATAAAGCACATGTTCAATGTCCCTTAACAGCATATCTAAAACCATACCGATTCTAGATGGCAATGATTTTAAAAACCAAATATGAGCAACCGGTGATGCCAGTTCAATATGCCCCATTCTCTCACGTCTAACTTTAGCCACAGTAACTTCAACAGAACATCTTTCACATACTACACCACGATGTTTAACTTTTTTATATTTTCCACATAAACACTCGTAATCTTTCATTGGTCCAAATATTTTCGCACAAAATAAACCATCTCTTTCCGGTTTTAATGTCCTATAATTTATAGTTTCTGGTTTTTTTATTTCTCCATATGACCAACTGCGAATCTTGTCTGATGAAGCAACACCAATTCTTATTCGTGCATAATTCTCAATTTCATTCTTTTTATTTGATAATAAATTACCCAAATTAAGCATTTATTCTTCTCCATAAATTTAATAGCATTTTTATCTACTTGTAGTGCATAAAATTATTAATCATCCAATAATTCTATATCTAATCCTAAAGCTTTAACTTCTCGAGTTAATACATTAAACGCCTCAGGAACATTTGCTGTAATTTTATGTCGACCTTCTAATATATTTTCATACATAGTTGTTCTGCCTTCAATATCATCTGATTTAACAGTTAACATTTCTTGAAGCGTATATGCAGCTCCATATGCCTCTAGCGCCCAAACTTCCATTTCACCAAATCTTTGTCCACCATTTTGAGCTTTACCACCCAATGGCTGTTGAGTTACCAAAGAATATGGACCAATATCTCTTGCGTGTAGTTTTTGATCTACTAAATGGTGTAGTTTTAATACATACATATAACCTACCGTAACTTGCCTATGAAATGGTTCACCTGTTCTTCCATCATATAACTGAATCTGTCCTGATGTAGGCATATCTGCCAATTCAAGCATTTTTTTTATTTCTATTTCTTGTGCACCATCAAAAACAGGTGTTGCAAAAGGTAAACCATCAACTAAATTTCTTGATAAATCCATTATTTCAGAATCATTTAGATCTTTAATATTCTCAGTTTTACCTGAAACATTATAAACAGTATCTAAAAAATCCTTTAATTCCTTTACTTTGGTTTCATCTTTAATCATTTGATTAATTTTATCGCCAATACCTTTAGCAGCAAGACCTAAATGTACTTCTAAAATTTGCCCAATATTCATACGAGAAGGAACACCTATTGGATTTAAAACAACATCAACAGTTCTTCCATCTTCCATATAAGGCATATCTTCTACTGGTAATACTTTAGAGATTACACCTTTATTACCATGTCTACCTGCCATTTTATCACCCGGCTGTAATCTTCTTTTTATAGCTATAAAAACCTTAACCATTTTGATTACGCCATTAGGTAGTTCAATCCCTTTAGATAATTTTTCTCTTTTGATGAGCAGTCTATTATCAAACTCTTCACTTTTCGCTACAAGAGCTTCATGTAAATGCTTTATTTTTTCTGCTACTTTTTCATCATGAATCTTAAGATTAAACCATTTATTTTTATCTTCAATAGCATTTAAATAAGCCTCAGTTATTTTTTGTTTTTTACCTTCTGCAAACTTTTGTCCAAGTAAAAGATTATATAGAACATTAAAAGCTTCTTTTTCAATAATACTTAATTGCTCACTTAAGTCTAAGCGATATTCATTGATTTCTGACTCTATATTAGCCAATGCTTTAGAATCTGATTTATCATCTTGTCTATTAAAAACTTTTACA
>CANGJN010000037.1 GCA_947454215.1 Neisseriaceae bacterium
AAAAAATTTAAATCATTTATGTCAGATGACATAAACCAAAGATGACCTTGGACACAATTAAGATAATAATGATATTTTAACTTAAGTTCATGCCACCAATATTTGCCAGAAATATCATCACTTTCATATCGATACAAAGGTGATTTAAACTTAGGATAAAATGAGTAATAAGTATTGTTTTCTAAAAAAAATACTAATCCATCTTTTGATGCTTGAATAACATGGGGTAAAAACCAAGTTCCACAAGAAATTTTTTGAGGTTTGATTGAAACTAAAATTAAGTTATCAGGTTTTTTGGGCTCATGAAGTGAGTTATAAAAAACAACATTTTGTATATTAAAAGATTCGAGTTCATCATTACCTTTATAGGATTGAACTACCAAAATCTTATTTTTTTGGTCGCAAACCATTTTAATCGGGGTAGATCTTTTATCTTGCCAACTATCTTTAAAAACCTTTAAAGGTGCAAAATCTTTAGGATAATAGTAATAATAATTCCCTTCATATGAAAATGGAATAGTTCCCTCATAAATATTTTTATTTTTATTTTTTAACCAGTCTTCACAGTCTTGATATTTAATAGTTTCAAATTTTGATACATCCTCCAAATCTGTAGGAGTTAAAGATAAACCATAAAATTTAAAAATTAAAAAAAATAAACACATAAAAATCGACAATTTATTCATCATCCATCTTTCTTAAACATTATTAAAACAATTTTTTTTATTCGATTATAACTGTAAATCATCAATTAATTGTAAAATTCTTTAAGTTTACATAAACAAAATAATTAACAATTAAACATAAAAATATAGTCTAGAAAATATTTTAATTTTATCAAACAGGTATTAATGAGTAATAAAAAAACTCCCTTAGTTATAAAAATTAAAACATTCTTTATTAACAGTATTCACATACTTAGTTAGATTAAGTGTTACTATTAAAAAAAACTACAATATTATAACTAAAAAGAATATTCTAATAAAATAAATAAAAGACAAATTTTGACATTTCCACCTTTAAAACTATTATATATAAACTTATTCAAAAGGTTATATTTTTAAAAAAAGTGTAGAATGTCAGTTAGATACAATAATTATTAATTATACTAAAATTTATTTTAACCATAAGTATAAATCATTTAAAAAATTTGCTAGAGTCATATTAGCTCCCTGTAAATAACCATTAATATCTGGAGATATATTTACTTCATTGATAAACTTTTTACTTTTGATAATTTTATTTGTATAATTGTCGATTATCTGAATAAAAACAACCAACTCCATTTTTGACTTTCCATTATCAATATATTGTTGGAAAGTCATCACTTGAATTATCATTTTATAGTTAGACAATACTAAGGAATTAGAACTTACTACCCCGCTATATAAACAACTTTGTTCTAGTTTTTGAATAATCAATTGTGTTAACAATATCCCAGTATCACTACTCCATTGATTTAATTTATAATAATTTATATTACCCGCAGTGGTAGAATAATACATAAACCTACTATTATAAGGAGAATATACTTCAGCATTGGAAATTAAAATCACATCCTTATGACTATTATTACATTTAGAAATAAGATTAGTAAATTTTGGTTGATAATATTTAATATCTTGAGTCTTTAATGGTTTTAATAAACTACATTGATTTAAAAAAATCAATATTAGTAATATTTGTATTATATTTTTTATCATCTATTCCTCTCCTGGACCTTTATTATTGATATTATTACCTCTTATTAAAACTGTAGGATTTTGGTTCAAAGTATTTAAAAATTGACTTAATTGTGCAGAGGATCTATTTAAATTTAAAACAGTAGTATTGATATTTGGCAATAATACCGAGTTTATATTTTGTAAACTATTACTACGAATATCAGTTATAAGGCCATTCGCGTCACTAGAGGTTCTAGATAATGATTTACCTACTTCATTAAATGTATTTATTACTTTATTTAATAAAATAGTATCCTTATCTATATTTACTAAAACATCAGATAATGTTGTCAAAC
Organism: Neisseriaceae bacterium; assembly: GCA_947454215.1. GTDB lineage: Bacteria > Pseudomonadota > Gammaproteobacteria > Burkholderiales > UBA11063 > Aquella. Next base: position 2,021 of record CANGJN010000037.1, read on the forward strand.
TATTATTAATTTTTTCAGTCTTGTTAACTAAGTTAGTGGAGATTTTATCAATATTATTTAAAGTATTAGAAAGATGTTGAATATTATTATTAGACAAAAGGCTTACAACTTGAGAAGATATTTCACGAACATTTTTAGTTAAAGACTGAGCCTGTTCTGACAAACTATATAAAAATGAAGTTCTATTCTTTATTTCAGGATAAGGTTTGGTATTTTTAGGTTCCAAAATTTTATTCCCTGTGGTATTATTTGGTAACCTTAAATCTATATAAGAAAGACCTGTTATACCCTGAGCTTTAATACTTGAGTAAGTTTCAACGCTAATTGGCACATTGCTTAAAATATTCATAGTAACTGCAACTAATCTTGGATTATTTTTATCCAACTCAATTGTTTTTACTTTACCAACTTCAACTCCATTGTATTTTACAACAGAGTTTATTGTAATACCATCAATTGACTCTTTAAAAGTAGTTTGATATATATTATATTGTTTAATATTGCTATACATAAACCATAACCATATTGTTATCATTAAAGTTAATGATGCTATAACAAAAATTCCTACTGCTAGAAATTTTGAATCTTCACTCATAAAAATCCTTTATTTACAATTAATTTGTACCAGCATAAATCATAGAGTCTAACTTAGATTTTTTAATAATTCGACCTCTTTTACCATTAAAATAAGAATATAATTCCGGAATACCTGAGCATTCAGCAGCTTTTAGAACACTATCATGGAATAATACTTTTTTATTCCCTATATATACTATTTCATCAGAAATTTCCCAGATACAATCTAAATCATGTGTAATCATTATAACAGAGAGTTTTAACTCAGTTTGTAAATTTTTAATTAAATCATCAAAGTCACTAGCACTATTTGGATCTAATCCTGCTGAAGGCTCATCTAGAAATATAACCTTAGGATCTAAAACTAGAGCTCTAGCCAAAGACACTCTTTTTTGCATTCCTGGACTTATTTCTTTCGGGTACTTATAAAAATTAACTTTATTTAATCCAGTTAATAACAATTTCATTTGAGCTATCTCTAAAATAGCTTTCTTGGAAAAATTAGTATATTCCAACATAGGGAACATTACATTTTCAATAATACTTAGTGATGAAAACAAAGCTCCTTGCTGAAACATCATTCCTACTTTTGTTAATAATAATTTTGTTTGAGGGGTTCCCACTTTATATTTGGATATTTCTTCTCCGTTTATTATAATTTTACCTTCTGTAATTGGCTGTAGCATCAATATTTCTCTTATCAATGTGGTCTTACCACAACCACTTGAACCTATAATAGTAGTTATTCTATTAGGATAAATATTTAAATTTAAATTTTTATGAATCCATAAATTATTAAAACATGTTCCTAGATTAATTATTTCTATAATAGGCTTATTATAGTCATTATTCATTTTAAACCCCAATAATTTGAAAAATTATTGCAAATACCGCATCTATAAATACGATTAACATTATACTATTAACAACTGATTTAGTTGTCTCAATACCTATGCTATTAGCATTTCCCTTTACCTGTAATCCATGATAGCAACTAACAAGCCCAATTATAAAAGCAAAAAAAATACTTTTAACAATTCCACAAGTAAAATTATTAACCGAAACATAGTTTTTAACCCGAGAAATAAATAGTGCTGGTGGTATAGAAAGACTCACATTTGATATTATTAACCCTCCCATCATACTAACAACATCGGCTATTGCTGTAACTAATGGTGTTATTATTAAGACACCCAATATTTTTGGAAAAACGATAATTTGCATTGAAGGTACTCCCATTATTTGTAGAGCATCTAATTCCTCTTGAATTTTACGAGTGCCAATTTCTGCTGTAATTGAGGCACCAGTTCTTCCTGCAATAATAACTGCGGTAAGTAATGGGGATACTTCTTTAAGTAAAGCTATTCCTAAAAAATTTACTACGTATAGATTTGCACCATAAGTTGTAAATTGAGGAGCCATTTGATATGTCAGTGTAATTCCAATAAGAAAAGATAACATTGAAGCAAGAAAAAAACCATTCACTCCTGCATCAAATATTATCCTATTAACCTCATCCCAATGAATAATCTGAGGTGATTTTACTATATTAAAAAAATTATACCAATATTTACCAAAAAAAATTAAAAATGATTTAATATTTCTTATCGTTTTAGTTATTGAAAATCCTAAAACATAAACAAAATTAAATTTTTTTGGATTTGCCACAACATTATTTTCAAATTGGACACTATCTTTAATTTTTATAAAGAGATTTTTAAAATTTTCATTTAATTTTATATCTAAAACAGAAATATTTTTTTTCTCTAAAATATTGATTAATCTATATATAAAATATATGCCAGATGAGTCAAGACTTTCGATTTCAAGTCCATCCATTTTTATTGCTTTGTTATTTCCATTAAAAGACTCTACAAAAGAAATCAAGTACTCTTCGTCGATTGTTGACCAAATCCAATTTCCAGATAAATTCAAACAATTTTGTTCTTGATTAAAAGATAAAATAGATTTGTTATGCTTTTCAATTGAAATATCTTCATACTTTTTATACATTATAATCCAATTTATAAATTATTAACATAGAATTGACTTTTAAACTAAATATAAGATATAATTTTAAATATATTAACAAAAATTCTGATTAGTATTATTGTTAAATTTACATTGATTTTTTTATACCCCTAATTCTTTGGAAATCTTATAACTTTTCCACATTGTAATCTTCAAGAATAAATCACATTTTTTTCATTGATTAAAAGAATAGTATAATTTATATTTTTAAAAGGAATTATAAATTATGTCTAATGTCTAAAAAACAATTTTAATAAAAGATACTGAGTCTTTAACACATATTAGTAATAATGGTTTTAATTTAAAAGGAATGATAAAGTATAAATTAATCAGCCCTTGAAAATGAGATAAGTATACTTTAAATGATACGACCAGATCTTCTTTAAAGTATATTAGAATAAAACCTAACGCAAATTTTTCATTAAATTAAAAAAAATTTGGAGTTCAGCATATGCAGGTTATGGTTGTTTTAACTGTTTAACAAGATATATTGTCATGAAAATTTCTATATTCTGCGGTTGATAGTACTACTAGGTACAATTTTCATTTATACAATAAAAGTACCAGAAATTACTCCTATTACTAGATTAACTCAATATTTACCAGAATTGAATCCAACAGAACGTTTATTTAGATACATTAAAAACAAATTAATTAAGAATAAATTATGGACGTTATTATCAAAAGATAATCTTTTATAAGGAATATATCACCTGATCAAATTTTAAGCATTTGCTCATACAACTATTTAATTGTTTAATTGTTTAAAATCTGGAAATGGCATAAAAAATTAATTTAACTAGAATTTTTGTTCTTTGTATATCTAAATTCTAAACGCTATTATTCTAATTATACCACTTCCACGTTATAATAAGTTAATAATTAATAAGTTTTTTTCTTTATTTGTTATTAATCAGCAATATTAACATACTGTTTTGATTTTAAAAAATATAAATTGACTAAATTGTATAAATTTTTATAATGTAGTATTTATCGCATTGTTTAAATTATTTACTAAATAAAATCTATTTTCCGATTGAGATAATAATATATAAATCAAATAGTTAACCGCTGCTGAGCAGTAACCTTTATTTATTAAAAAGTTATATAAAATATAATGATCTAAATCAAAACTTTAGAAAGGGAAGTTAAATTTTATTTTTATATTTAATTAAAAAAGGTAAAAAGTTTTACTGGTAAAAATACTTTTTAAAGAAATTGAGGAATTAAAATACATCATATATGTTTAATATTGAATCAGTATTTTCATCTAATTTACTCCAAAAATCAAATAACTCATGTAGTTGTTGTTTTTCCTCATCATTGTCTATAACATAAAATTTACCATTTATATTGTCTTTATATACTAGTATAGCGTGATACAAAAAAGACCAATCTCCATATTTTAGGCATTTATTATCCTGTGGACACCTAATTATAACATATAGTGGTTTTGCTAGATTTAATTCTTCAATTTTGTTATAAATACTGAGATTTTTAGAATAACAAAAATTATCAGTGCACATAAAATATCTTAATTTAGATATTTTAGAGTAAATACTTATAATCTCATCCATGCTTATACTTTTAGCAATATGATTATTTAAAGCAACCTCAACTGCTTTCATATTTCGTAAATTAAGATTACTTTCTAATTCTGCAGAGTATATTGGTTGTACTGTATAAATGTCATCAATTTTAATTGATTTAGAGAAATCTCTAATTATAGATTTAATATTAATATTAACAATAAAATATTCTGACTTATCTTTTTGATATTCAAGTGGAATAGAAACTAT
>CANGJN010000038.1 GCA_947454215.1 Neisseriaceae bacterium
AAATCTAATAAAATTAAACAATTATTAAAGATTATAGAAGATATTAAAAATCGAGGTGAAAAGGTTTTAATTTTTGCAATTTTTAAACAAGTACAATCATTATTAAAAATAATTTTAGAAGCTAAGTTTAAGAATTCATTTAATATTATTAATGGTACCATTAAACTCAATAAAAGAGAAGAAATTATGCATGAGTTTAATGTTAATAAGAATAATTTAGGTCTTATTCTATCTCCTAAATCAGCTGGTGTTGGATTAAATTTAACAGTTGCAAATAATGTAATTCATTACGGAAGATGGTGGAATCCAGCTATAGAATCACAAGCAACGGATAGAGTGTATAGGATAGGACAAACTAAAGAAGTTAGAATATATTATTTAAACTTTTTTGATGAATCAAATAAAGTAAAATCATTTGATGAATACATTTCTGATATATTAAATAATAAACATTCAGTAACGAGTGATTTCTTAGTTCCCAATATGAGTGAAGACGACGTATTTAATGAATTTAAACACAAATTTTCTTCTAATGCTGTTTGAGATTAAAATTTCAATATGACATGGTTTTGTAGACAGTTATTATAGTTTATTAAATTTATAGAAGTTCGCTTAAGAAAATAATTTTTTTGTTCTTAACTAAAATTTACAGAAAAAACATGGCAAATAGCTTATTAAGGATTTTTTAAACTAATTGTATGAACGCATAATTCTATTCTAAATTTATTGTTTAAGTATACAGTCACTCCCAGTAAGCAAATATTATGTTTAGAAATAATGATTTTATTTTTCTCAAAAAAAGATTATTTTTTTATGTCGAGATCCTTTTTAAGATAGTCACCAATTTAAGTTTGAACTTGATCTATTAGAAATGTTATACACATTAAATAAACTAAAACTGTTATTAAATTATTATTATCGCCTCTACAAATAAAAATGTTTACCAAATTGATTTTTTTGATCACCTCATAAATATATAGAGCCTATTTTTAAAATTAAACTGAAATTACTCAAATAAATAGGGATTATATGGCAATTCATCATAGGAGTATATGTCATTCCTAAATTGTAATTCATTGTTTGCATCAACCCAAGTAGTTAAATATAATATTTCAATTTTATTAGGTGTCTCTAATTTGACATACTTAGTTACATTTGATGATATTGTATCAATAATTTTATCTTTTGTCCATTCTGGATATTGTTGAAGAATATGTGTAGCTAAAGCTACTGGGTCTTCGATTCTTATGCACCCGTGACTCAAATTACGTTCGAATGATTTAAATAAAGAAGGTGCTGATGTATCATGCAAATAAATTCCACACTTGTTATCAAAAACAAACTTTATTCTTCCTAATGAGTTTGACTCTCCTGAATCTTGAATAAATTTATATTTACTTACTATTTCATCAACTTTGGTTAAATCTATATCGCTTAAATCGGTAACAGGATTTATTTTATCAGTGGACTTATATACTTTAATATTATTTTTCATTAAATAACTACTGTCCAATATAAATTTTGGTATTATTTCATTCTTAACAATACTGTCAGGAATATACCAATATGGATTAAAAATAATAGCTTTAATTTCACTAGTTAAAACACAACTTTGTAATTGTCTATTACTTCCAACAATAACAGGCATGTTGATTATATTATGGTTATTTTCAATAACATTAAGTGAAAAATCAGGGATATTAACAATAATCTCATTATTGCTATCATCGGTTAACCATCTAACCCTATCCATATTTAGACTTATTTTTTTAATTATTTCAAATATTGGCATATTTAATTGTTGAAGTGTTTCAGCTCCAACTACACCATCGGCATGTAAGCCATGATTTAACTGAAATTTTATCACTGCATTCTTAAGACTATGATCGTAATATCCAAATATATTTGAAACTGATATTTTATAATTGTCAGTAATCTCTAATCTGGTAGATAGGGCTAACACGTTTGAATTATAAACATTAATTGATAGTTTAATATCATCATTGATAGCAGGAAGTTCTTTATATTCTTTTAAGATATCATAGTACATTTTTAATTTTTGCTTAAGTTTTTGATAATTTTGATTACTAGGTATTAAATTATCTAAATTATAATTTGTATTGATATATGCATCTATTATTTGTAGAGAGTTAACATTATGCTTTTTTATATCCCAATCTGGATAAAATTTTCTTACATCTATTACTCCCTGAGTAATATTTTCAACATATTTAAAAAATGAGTCTGAAAGAAGTACCTCAATTTTAGGAAGAATTTTATCTGATAGATAAGAATTGTTATTTTCTATTAAAGTTTGAATTTCATTTATGTTGTATTCATCTGGATTTAAACCATCTAAATAACTATTTTTTAGAGTATTAATAAACTCTATCGCTTTTTCATTTAAGATATTATTTTGCAACCAGATAAAATTGTAATGATTCGTAAAATAAAACTTACGCAATAATCTTTTTTTTACATGTGAATTGGAGTTAATCTCTTGATTTAATAAAATATATTGATTTGTGTTTATAGTTTTTGCGACTACAACATTTGGAGAACTAATTAAAATAGTTAGATACATAATTAAGAATTTTTTTATCATAATAAATCTTTCAGTACTTTTACTGGCATAACAATCTAACAATTTATAATCTATAAAATATATATTGATTTCTTGTAAGAGCTCAATAACATTAAAGTTTTATCTAATGTGAACTATAATTTTCATTCTCACCTAAAATGTTAAGTATTGTTACCTACTTAGTTTAATACTTTTATGTAATTCAAAAAAATATAATCAAGAAAATAATAAGACACATAAAGCATCTATTAATAAAGCTGTGAGTTTAATATTAATTCTGGAGTAAGCTCTAATTAAAAATTGCTACTGTTATATAAAAAACCAGAAGTTTTTAGTAGTAAAAAAGGTATAAAAACTAAAAAGTGGGCAAAAATAAAATAATTAGATTTATGAAACTGTTGAGGTAGTTATCATAATATTAAACCAACCTCTTTGGTATAGGTTTGGAAACAAGGCAGTATTAATAAAATAGGTATTAATTTTTAACTCAGATAATAATATGGAAGGAGTTATTTTGCTGTAAGTTATCTACATAAATTTATAATAGCATTATTTTCGTTAATTGTTATTGTTGCTAACGAGTTATTTAAAAAAATGGTTTAACTTAACAGTATATAATAATATATTATAATAAAACTTTGTATGGATTAAAGCCTAAAATTATATTTTTTTGTATTTATTAACTAATAAGATAGGAATATGATAATTATGAGATATGCTTTCTACCACACCACCTGAAATCATGTGGGATAAAGACCCAAGTCTATGCGTTCCTAAAATTAATAAATCTGCTTTCCATTTATTAGAGTCTTCTATAATAATATCAGAAATATTTAAATCATAAGTTTCAAAAATAATTACTTCAAATTTTAAATTAGTTTGTTGTAGTTTATTCACAATATGCGCTTTTAGTCGATTAGCAACTTTAATTATGGCATCTTTTACTTCGTTAAAACCAATAACTTCAATTCCATATGTTACATGAGCTAAATTAATTACATGTACAACACGTAATTCTGCATTGAGGTTTTCACATAATTTAATAGATTCATCCAACACTTTATCACATAAATCAGAATTATCAACTGGAACATAAACTCTTTTAAACATAATTAGGTATCCTTTCTTATAAGTCTTTGTTAATTTTTGTAATGCTTAAATCTAATGTTTTTCTGCCAAATCCTATAAAATAAATCTCGGCTATTATTTTCTTATAATCAATATTTAATACTCTTCCTCTTCCAAAAGTTTCGTGAGAAACTAAATCATCAACTTGGAGATCCAATTGTTTTTCTTCTAAACTAATTAAAGGAATTTTAGCATTATCTATACCTGTCAATGGTATGCCGTATTTTTTTTTCTCAAAATATATAGGGTTAGATATATTGTTAACTAAGAATTTGGGAATTTCATTTATAAATCTTGAAATTGCCAAAGAAATTCTTTTCCCCCATATGAAACGACTGAAAGCCCTTGATAAAAATAGTTTGCTTGAGGCTCTAGTAATTGCAACATACATTAATCTTCGTTCTTCTTCAATATCGCTTTCAAAATTAATAGAGCTTTCATAAGGGATTAGTCCCTCTTCTAAACCAACTATGAAAACAACATCAAACTCTAACCCTTTTGAGGCATGTATGGTCATTAATTGAACTGCCTCATTGGATAAGTTTGATAACCCATCTTCTAATTCTAAAGAACAATTTGCTATAAATGAATATACTTGATCATCTTTGTTTATATTAGAAAAGTTTTTAGCAGTGGCAGTCAATTGATTTAAATTGGCTATTTTATCGGAACTATTTTTATCTTTTTCATACATATACTTGATGTTGCTTTTTATGATTATGTAATTTATCAACTGATCAAGTTCAACTTCTCTTGCCTTATATTTAATTTCGATTATTAAATCATAAAAGTTTTTTAGTTTTATGCTAATATTTTCAGAAATATTCAGGATTGACTCTACCAAACTTAAGTTATTCTCTTTAGCTATAAGATAAATTTTTTTTAGAGTAATTTCACCAACTCCTCTAGGAGGGTAATTAATAATTCTATTGAAAGACGAAGAATCGTTGTGGTTATATGCTAACTTTAAATAAGCAATAACATTTTTTATCTCCGGTATATCGAAAAACTTAAGACTCCCATGAATTTTATATGGAATATCGTAAGTTTTAAAAAACTTTTCAAATACTAGGGATTGAAAATTTACACGATATAAAATAGCTATTTTAGAATAGGGGATATTTTTTTGATGAATTTTCTTTATCTCATTTACAACAAATAAAGCCTCTGATTCTTCTGTATCACCTTCAAAAAAATTAATTTTTTCCTCATTTGATTTATCTGTCCATAAATTTTTTCCAAGTCGTTTAGTATTGTTAGTATTGTTATTCTTGATTAAGGAATTTGCAGCAATTAATATATTTTTAGTTGATCTATAGTTCTGTTCAAGTTTTATTGGTAATTGGATATTAAAGTCTTTCATGAACAGTCGCATATTCGTGACCTTGGCACCTCTAAATGAATATATGGACTGGTCATCATCACCAACAACAAATATATTATTGCAACTGTGTCCTATTAAAAATAAAAATTTATATTGTAACTCATTAGTGTCTTGAAACTCATCAACTAAAATATGCTTAAACTGATTAATATAATGATTTTTTAGTTCTTCATTTGTAGTTAATATCTCTATGCACCTTAGTAGTAACTCAGTAAAATCAAAAATATAATGCTCAATACAAAATATTTCATACTCTTTATATATTTCAATCAATTCATTCTCTTGATTTTGACTAGGGTATAAATCTTTAGACCTCAATCCTAAATCTTTTTTTCTGGTAATAAATTTTTGTACTTCTTTGGCTGTATTCTCATCGCTAATGTTTCTTTTAATTAGCAATTTTTTTATTATATTAAATTGTTCATTAGAGTCTAAAATTTGTAGAATTAAAGGAAAATTATTAGATTTATAATAATTCATTAATATTCTAAAACATATCGAATGAAAAGTTCCTATCCACATATCTCTTGAGTCGAGTTTTGAAATAGATGACACTCTATCGAGCATTTCTTTGGCTGCTTTATTGGTAAAGGTTAAAGCTAAAAATTCTGTGGTAGAGATGATATTCTCTCTAATTAACCAGGCAATGCGTGTAGTTAAAACTTTAGTTTTACCACTTCCAGCACCGGCTAAGACTAACATTGGCTCATTTAGATGAGTTGCAGTTTTTAATTGATATTTATTTAAGTTTTGAAGCAAAATTCCACCCTCACACATCAGAATTATTTATTTATCAATATCAAAGATATGATATCTTAACTAATGCTAATATTTATAACAAATATGTGATACTAATTAGTGTTCATTAGGGTATTTGTGTAATTAAAATGTAATTATGAAAATATTATAATTAATATCTTTCTTGTTTAATAAATTATTAATTAAATTATATCATAAATAAGAAATTAAATATTAGTTAAATAATGTTTTACCATTTTGATTTATTATTATGGTTCTATGAGATAAAGATTAGTATGTTTCAGTAACTCTAGTTAAGCCATTAAATATGGATTTAATTCATCATTTTAATATATTTATCTGAGCATTTTTTCATCAAAATTAAAACAGAATAACAAAATAATAAAATAATATGTTAATTAATATCTAACCGACATTCCGCACTTTTTTTTAAAAATATAACATTTTGATTTA
>CANGJN010000039.1 GCA_947454215.1 Neisseriaceae bacterium
AGATACAGGACATATGCCAGAAATTCCTGTAAAATTAATGATGAATATAGGTAATCCAAAATTGGCTTTCAATTTTAGTAAAATTCCAAATTTTGGTGTAGGTTTAGCAAGAATAGAATTTATTATAAATAAACAAATCGGTGTTCATCCATCTGCTTTATTAAATTATGACAGTATTCCAGTGCAGTTAAAACAAATGATTAAGGAAAAGATTTCAGGTTATAGTAATCCCATAAATTTTTATGTTGATAAGTTGGCAGAAGGTATTGCAACAATAGCTGCAAGTTTTTATCCTAAAAAAGTAATAGTAAGATTTTCAGATTTTAAATCAAATGAATATTCTAATTTAATTGGTGGTAAACTTTATGAACCAATAGAAGAAAATCCAATGATGGGATTTAGAGGTGCTTCAAGATACTCTTCACCAAGTTTCAAAGATTGTTTTGATTTAGAATGCTTAGCAATAAAAAAAGTAATTAATCAGATGGGTTTAAATAATATTTCTGTCATGGTTCCATTTGTAAGAACCTTGCAGGAGGCAGAACAAGTTATTGATTTACTAAAAGAAAGTGGTTTAGAAAAAGGAAAAGATAATTTACAAATATACATGATGTGTGAAATTCCATCAAATGCGATTTTAGCTGAAGAGTTTTTAGAGTATTTTGATGGTTTTTCAATTGGATCTAATGATTTAACGCAATTAACTTTGGGTATAGATAGAGATGCTAATGGCTTGATTGCTGCCTCATTCGATGAAAGAAATGAAGCAGTTAAAAAGTTATTGCATTTAGCTATTAAAGCCTGTTTAAAGCATAAGAAGTACATAGGTATTTGTGGACAGGGGCCTTCAGATCATCCTGATTTAGCTGAGTGGTTAATTAGGGAGGGTATTGAAACAATATCATTAAATCCAGATACAATTATCAGTACATGGATACATCTTTCAAAGATTTTTAATGATAAACAATAATAAATAAAAGGATATTCTTATGAAGAGACGTGTTGTTATAACAGGTATAGGAATTATCTCTCCATTAGGTAATGATTTAAATACTGTTTGGAATAATATAAAAAACGGTGTAAGTGGGGTTGATTTAATAACAAAATTTGATGCCAGTAATCATTTTACTAAGTTTGCAGGAGAGGTGAAAAATTTTTCAACAGAAAACTTAATAGATGCAAAAGATGCAAGACGCATGGATTTATTTATGCAGTATGGAATTGTTGCTGGAATAAATGCAGTAAATGATTCTGGTATTAATCTGGAAACTATAGATAAAACTAGAGCAGGAATTATTATTGGATCTGGAATTGGAGGATTAAATGAAATTCAAAATACTGTTATTGGAGTATTAAATGGTGGAGTTAGAAAAGTTTCTCCTTTTTTTATTACTGGTGTAATTTCAAATATGATTTCAGGTAATTTATCTATCAAATATGGTTTTCAAGGTGTTAATTATGGTATTGTTAGTGCTTGTGCTACTGGAAATCACTGTATTGGTGATGCAATGCGATATATACAGTATGGAGACTGTGATGTCATCTTAACAGGTGGAGCTGAAGCCGCTGTTTGTCCATTAGGAGTAGCAGGGTTTAATGCTTGTAAAGCTTTATCTACTAGAAATGACTCTCCTAAAACTGCTTCTAGACCTTGGGATAAAAATAGAGATGGATTTGTAATGGGAGAGGGTGCTGGAGTATTAGTATTAGAGGAATATGAGCATGCAAAAAAAAGAGGAGCTAATATTTATGCTGAATTAATTGGATATGGTGCAACTTCAGATGCTTATCACATAACAGCACCAAGTATAGAAGGGCCATATTTAAGCATGAAAAAAGCTCTATCATCTGCCGAAATTAATATAGATGATATTGATTATGTAAATGCACATGGCACATCAACGATTATTGGTGATATAAATGAATTAAATGCAACCAAAAAATGTTTTTTAGATCATGCAAAAAAACTATCAATAAGTTCTACTAAGTCAATGACAGGTCATCTTTTGGGTGCTGCAAGTGCTATTGAGGCAATTTTTACTATCATGTCCTTAAGAGAAAATATTGTTCCACCTACAATAAATATTTTTGAGTTAGATAATGAGTGTGATTTGGATGTAACCCCTAATGTTGCAAAAGAGAGAAAAGTTAATTATGCATTATCAAATTCTTTTGGGTTTGGTGGAGTAAATGCTACTATTGTATTAAAAAAATTTTAAAGGATTTTTTATGTCGCGTTCAGTTTTTTGTGTTAAATTAAAACAAGAATTGCTAGGATTAGATTTTAAACCTTTACCTGGTGATTTAGGTGAAAAAATTTATAATAGTATATCTAAAGAAGCATGGTCTCAATGGTTGGCTCATCAAACAATGATTATTAATGAAAATAGATTAAATTTAGCCGATGATTCTTCAAGAAAATTTTTACGTCAACAATTAGAGTTCTATTTATTCGGGGAGTGATCATAATTGAAGAAAAAGATTACTAAGGCTCTATTTCCAGTTGCAGGTTTAGGAACTAGATTTCTTCCAGTTACTAAAGCATCTCCAAAAGAAATGCTTCCTATTGTTGATAAACCATTGATACAGTATGCAGTTGAAGAAGCAATAGCAGCTGGAATAACAGATTTAATCTTTATTACAGGACGAAATAAAAGGGCTATTGAAGATCATTTTGATAAAGCCTATGAACTTGAAAATGAATTATTACTTGGAAATAAAATTGAACTATTAAATTTAGTAAAAAATATTATTCCACAGGGGATAAACTGCATTTTTATTCGACAATCTGAGGCTTTAGGTTTGGGACATGCTGTTTTATGTGCTAAAAGTATTCTTGAAAATGATAATTTTGCAGTAATTTTAGCAGACGAACTTATAGATGCGAAACCTGGTGCTTTAACTCAGCTATTAAATGTTTTTAATGAAACTGGTTCTTCGGTAATTGGATTACAAGAAATAGATATAAAGAATTCATCATTATTTGGAATGGTTAAACTTTCTGATAAATCTTCTGAGTATTCTAGGGTTGAGTTTATAGTAGAAAAACCAAATGAGATTGATTCTCCTTCTAATATTGCTGTAATTGGAAGGTATATTTTAACACCAAAGATATTTGATGAACTATCAAATTTAAATCAGGGTGTAAATGGAGAAATACAATTAAGTGATGCAATATTAAAACTTCTTCATAAGGATAAAGTTTTTGGGTTAATTGTTAAAGGGCATAGGTTTGATTGTGGTTCTAAGTTGGGATACTTGAAAGCAACTGTATGCTATGGACTTAAACATGAAGAAACTGGATATTTGTTTAAACAGTATTTAAAAGAAATATGCTAATTTTAAAACAGTTTATAATACATTTAGTATTTATTAGAAAGTAAGATATGATAATAGGCGTTCCTAAGGAAATAAAAGATAATGAATATAGAGTTAGTATGACTCCAAATTGTACTTATGAGGCGATAAAAAATGGTCATACAGTTTATATTGAAAATAATGCAGGTCTAGAAATAGGTTTTACCAATGAAAATTATATTCAAGCAGGAGCTAAAATTATAAATACAGCTGCTGAAATTTTTGATAAAGCTGAAATGATTATTAAAGTAAAAGAACCACAGCCTATAGAATGTAAAATGTTAAAGCCTGGACAAATTCTATTTACTTACTTACATCTGGCTTCAAGTTTGGAGTTAACCAAATCTATAATTGATTCTAAATGTATAGCAATATCATATGAAACAGTTACCAATAAAGAAAATAAGTTGCCATTATTAATTCCAATGTCTGAAATTGCAGGCAGGTTATCAATTCAATTTGGAGCTACTTTTTTAGAAAAAGTAAATGGAGGTAAAGGCGTATTGTTGGGTGGAGTTCCTGGGGTAAAACCTGCTACAGTAGTAATTTTAGGTGGAGGTGTTGTTGGTTTAAATGCAACTAAAATGGCTGTTGGGTTAAATGCAGATGTTTATTTATTTGATAATAATTTACAAGTATTAAGAAAAGTAGATGAAATTTTTGGGGGTAGAGTAAAAACGATATTTAGTGATATAGGTTCAATTGAAAAAATAATCACTATTGCAGATTTAATAATTGGTGCTGTTTTAATTCCAGGTGCGATCTCACCCAAATTAATTACTAAAAAAATGTTAAAGCTAATGACTCCTGGTACAGTTATTGTAGATGTTGCAATTGATCAGGGTGGTTGTTTTGAAACATCAAAACCAACAACACATTCAGATCCTACTTATGTTGTAGATGATGTTATACATTATTGTGTTGCTAATATGCCAGGTGCTGTTGCTAGAACAGCAACTAAATCTTTAACTAATGCAACTATTCCATATATATTAGAGTTAGCTAATTATGGCTGGGAAAAAGCTATTTCTAATGATCCGTATTTAATGAAAGGGTTAAATATTTGTAAAGGTAAAATTGTATATAAAGAAATAGCAGAAAGTTTTGGTTTAGATCATATTGATTTTTGTGATTTGTAGTTATCCTTTAATTTTGTTACTAATCAGCAGATGTTAACTATTTATTTGTATGTAATTATCTTAATCGAGAAATAGATTTTATTCAGTAAATAATTTAAATAAAGCGATAAATACTGCATTATAAAAATTTATACAATTTAGTAAATTTTGATTTTTTACAATCAAAACAGTATATTTGATATTGCTGGGTAGTAACTTTATTTTTTATAATTAGAAGTAATTTCATTCCTAACTTAGTTATCATTAAATAATCCTGTTAAAAAAATACTAGTAATTGCTGATGGTACTTCATGGCATGATTCAAAAATATTAGAAGTACCCAAAAATATTTTTATTCCTAAATTAACTCTAATTGAAAATTTATTTGCATTCATGAAACAGAAAATAATTAAGAATAAATTATGGACATCATTAGCAGAATTAAAAGATAATACAATATCTTTTATAAAGAAGATAACTCATAATCAAATTGTAATCTTTTATTCATGCGACTATTTAGATAATTAAAATGTGGAAATGATATTGTAGTAGATTTAAATCGTAAACTGAATTTAAACAGTACGAACAGCAGTCTTCATCCTACAACTGATAAATTCAATAAGAAAAAAATTTATAACAATAGGTATAAGTCTGAAAAAAAATGAGGTGGTCAAGAAGTGCATATAGGATCACATTTAAAATTTGAAACCAATCAAGAGAAAATAAATGCAAAAAAAGTTGATATTAAACCTAATTTTTGTAGTGAATGTAACACACCACTGGAAAATTTTACATTAATAAATACAAGACAAACTTATGACATTGTAATTAAAAAAAATAACCAATCATTATATTTGCAAAGGCTTATGCAAATGTGGATGTGAATCAAACATTCAGTCTGCTATAAAATTACCATCACTTGGTGTAAGTTATCGCTATATCTATAAAGCAACAATGATATATTTACATAATCAACATTATATACCTTTAGTGAGATTTGCAAGTTAAAGACACAGTGCCTTAAAATAGCTAAATTTGCTGTAGCATTTCCAGTTCTTACTCGAGATCTGTCTTCATCAAAAACTTCATCTAAAGTTAAGTAGTAACTTATTCTCAATAGACCAATGTTTTCTTATGATTACATCTAACTTAATTGCTGTTGGATCTTTAATATTAGTAACATAATATCTGTGTTCTGTTGTTATTTTATCTTTTATTTCACGTGTAGATATGATTTTACATATTGCCTTCATACCCAGAAACTTTAATTAACAAAGCCAGTTTACATTTGTTGAAACTTCACATTTTCTAGTTTCAATTCTACCATGTCCACAATCTATGTCTGTACTAGTAGAAGTAATTTAATCATAATTTATTTTATCTTCAAAAAAGTCTTCTACATCTGAATATAGAGTAGGATTTTTTTTTAAACTTAAAACATAATAACCTTTACCTTTAACGATTTTGTTTATTATGTTTTTTTGAGTTCCTATAGCATCAATTGTGATAATATTGCGTAAGAGAATATTATCCAATAATTTAGGTATCGCTGTAATTTCATTTGATTTTAATTTAACTATTTCTTGACAAAAAACCATATTATAGTCTTGAACAAAAGCAGTTACTATGTGTGTCATTGGGATATCTTTTTCTATATCATAACTGTTGCGCAAAGATTTCTCATCTATTGCAACAATTAAATTTTTATCTCCTGTAATTGAACTCATTCAATTAAGAAACTTTTCCTGCATTTCTGTAGACTAATTCTCGATAACTAGTTG
>CANGJN010000040.1 GCA_947454215.1 Neisseriaceae bacterium
GCTCCTGAGCGAGATTATGGGACTTATAACTCTCCACATCATGTTATACAACCGGAAACAATACAAAATTTTTATACTCTAAATGAAGAGTCCTCCATTGAGCGTAATATTTTTTTATTGAAGATTAATCTTTCTCCGTTAGGAAGTAAAACGTGTATAGGTGTTGTAGTAAATTTATCTAACCAGACGACTGATTTTGCAAACAGATACTTATTAACCGATAAAAATTGTTTCTTAACTACTACAAATAATATTATGCATTTAAAGAATATAAAATCAATTGATGTTACAAGTTTTATTAATGGCAAAGTTTCTACTTGGCGTAATAAAAAAATATCTGGAAATGATTATTATATAGATATTGATCGCAATGATAATGATATTATATATGATGGAAGAATTGTAGCTATTAGATTATTAAATAATAGTAGCGATACAAATAGTGGTGCACAGGTGAATTCATCAGGTTCAAATATTTTCCCTAACCTATCAAACCATAAGACGTCTTATTTCACTCCAGAACAAATTTTAAATATATTTTGGAATACTAATGATAAGAGGGATTTATTAGATACAATTTTAGCACTCAAGGAATCTTCAAGGCCACTTAATTTGATTAATGTAGAAAATGAAACTGATTATATTTATTATGGAACAGAAATTTTTAAAGACAAATTCGGTAAGTATAACATTAAATATGAGCCATTAGAAAAAGATAAGTTCTTTTTGAAGTTGGATAATAAAGATTTAGAAACTAACAATCCTACTATCTTTTACGATGAAGGTGCTGGAAGAAGTTTTAATGATTTTGTATCTGAAGATACTGGTGGACCTTTATTGGCTTGTAAATCTAAAATAATAACAGGTATAGATTCTGGAGTTTGCAGTTTATTAGCATTGAACACAGGGCCTAGGGTACTTTATGAATCTAGAACAAATAGTAAAACTCATACTTTAGTATCCTTTGCAGGGTTTACCGGAAATAACTCTAGGAATTTAAATCCTGATAATCTATGTGATAAACTTATGAATACAAAACAGATTAGACTTGATAATTCTAGGAACAGAACCATTTATCATATTAGCAATGTGATTTATCTTTCATCATCTGCAATGTTGTTTTCTATTGACTCATTGAAATTTAGAGGAGATAATAATTCTAGTGCAGTGTGTTTCTTTGATAAAAATAATTCGTGGTTATTACTTGGACATATAAAATATAAACTTTATGAAAACACTAATGTGGTGAGTGTAAATTTACCTTTAGAAAACTCTTTAATCTCTAATACAGTGCAGGAAGAAGTCCCTAGTACAGATTCAAGTGACAACCCAAGATCAAAATTGCAAGGAACACCAACAAGAACACCGCCATCGCGGGAACAATATGAGTTAAATACCATGCGTCATCCAATGGAAGAACAAGAAGAAGTCCCTAGTACAGACTCAAGTGACGACCCAAGAAGAAAATGGCAAGGAACACCAACAAGAACACCGCCATCGCGGGAACAATATGAGTTAGATACTATGCGTAATTAAAGTATAGTGGAATGCATAGCTTCAAGTATAGATTCAACTGACGATAAAAGAACAGGACGTAAATTATGGCTGGAGAGAAACTACAAAAAACCTAATGATAATATATCCTTATCACGTTTTGGAATAAACTCTCAAGAAAAAAGTTACATGAGCTTGTTTAATAATAGATTCTAACTTTTAATCATATTTTTTTAATTCTTAATTAAATGCACTGCGAAATTGCTGGTATAATACCTTTCACTTTAAATTTTTTTAAAAGGATATCGAACTTATGAATAAAAAATTATTAATTCCATTGTTTTTAATGAATAACTTATTTGCATTTAATCAAAGTTATTTAAATATAAATCAATTAACTAATAAGGTGACTCCCGATGGCAAGTGGGTTGGTGGTTTTTTTGCAAATTGGAGTTATTGGAGACTACCTGTTGGACAAGTTAAACAGTTAATTTCCTCACCTAAAGCTAGTTTTGTTACATATGCATTTTTAACTATGGTAACAAGCGATAATTTACATAAGGATGAAATAACTTATGGTGGAAAAACGATTACTGAACCAGGTCCAATAGGTACAGTTGTTGATATAGATTATATAGCTGAACCTAATGTGGCAACTGATAATATAAATTCATTAATTAATTATAAGGCAACATCTCAAGGAAAAACTTTATTAATGGCAAGTATTGGAGGATGGTCTTATTCTCCACGATACACAACCTTTGCAAAAGATGTTCAAAAAAATCCAAATGCACTTAATATTTTTGCTAAGTCTGTTTTAACTTGGTTAAAAGCACATCCAAATTTTGATGGGATAAATATTGATTGGGAATATCCTGGTTGGGGACAAGATGAAACTATAGATAATCACTTAGGGGAAGGGGTTGTATTTAATCAAATGATAGATAAGATTCATTATGAATTATCTACAGAAGAGGCTAAAACTGGCAAACATTATTACATAAGTATTGCAACAGTTGCTTCAACTAAGAAATATTTAGGAGACAATAATACAATAAATTGGCAAACAATTGCTGCAGAAGTTGATTGGATTGATTTGATGGCATTTGATATTAATGGAGAGTTTAACGCCCCAAATGGAACAGCTTTGTCTCAAGTATCAACACTTTCTGATTTAGAAGTTATACTAAATGACTAT
Source organism: Neisseriaceae bacterium (assembly GCA_947454215.1). Lineage (GTDB taxonomy): Bacteria > Pseudomonadota > Gammaproteobacteria > Burkholderiales > UBA11063 > Aquella. The sequence continues at coordinate 2,693 of CANGJN010000040.1, forward strand.
ATTAAAGTGGGAATTCCATCTAGTCATATATTACTTGGTGTACCTTTATACGCAAGAGAAATGTTGGTAAAAGATTTGCCAACACAAAGTAATCAATATGGGTATAATGGATCTTTAAATTATCCTGGGATAGATAAGAATCTATATACGCCTGACATTACTTACTTAAATCCACCTAATGTTCTACCTTATTACCCTGCTACTGGAATGGTTGACAATACTGGTGTATACAGTTATTCTTGCTTTATAAACTTACTGCCTGGTGGAGAAAGTTCTGCACCTAGTTGTCCTGGACCTGTAAGTAGTATTCCTGATAACAGATCATTATGGGGGGCTCCATTACCACAAAACTTACAGTTTGTTAGTAATGTAGATAATAATGGAAATTCATGGATTTATGGAACTTCACAAAATGTTATTGCCGATCCATCAGGAGCAAAAACTTACCTGGCATACCCAGTTTTTACTCTTGAAACAAAAGAAAGCCTTACTTTAAAAATTAATAACTTAGTTAAAAAACTTAATTTAGGCGGAGTATGGTTCTGGGATTTAACTCAGGATTCTCTAAACAATCCATCTATGTCATTATTTGTGAGTGCTTATAACCAGTTAAACAAATAAATTGGTCACTAAGTATTTATATGGTGGTTACATAATAACCACCATATTCATATAAAAACTTTTACATCTTATAATAAAAACTCTTAGTGAAGACAATCATACTTAAGTCTATCATAAGTTGTGTTTTTATTGATATGAAATATGTTATAATTTTATTTTTATGTTAGTATAATATATAAATCTTTTATCAACACATTTCAAAATCTCAATGTTTAAACTATATTAGTATTATACTTTAGTTCTATAACAAAATATTTTTTTGCACTCTTATACTATGTAGAAGAATGCAAAATTTAATTCTATTATAAACAAATTAATTTATTCATGCGATCAATAAATTCTGATGGATTTTCTAATTTAAGACCTTCTAATAAAGTTGCTTGATCAAAAAGAATTTGCGAAATATTAACATCTTCATCTTCATTTAGCGTATCTTCTAATTTTTTGACCAACGGATGAGCCATATTAACTTCTAAGATTGGCTTTGATCCATTAATAGGTTGTCCTGCTTGTTTTAAAATCTGTTCCATATGAATACTCATCGCATTTTCTTCAACTAATAAACAACTAGGTGAATTAATTAATCTCGTAGTATTTTGAACATCTTTGACTTTATCTCCCAAAGATTTTTTAATTTTTTCAATTATAGGTTTAGCTAATTCTTTTTTGTGACTCTTATCTTCTTCAGATTCATTTATAATCTTACTTAAATCTAACCCACTCGAAGCAACTGAAATTAACTCTTTTTCTTCGTATTTATTTAAATGCGATACAACCCACTCATCAATTTTATCTATTAATAATAGTACTTCAATATTATTCTTTTTAAATACTTCTAAATGAGGACTATTTTTAGCTGAATTATAAGATTCTGCAGTAATAAAATAAATTTTATCTTGGTTTGCTTTCATCTGTTTTATATATTGATCCAAACTTACATTAGGAACATCTGAGTCAGAGTTTGTAGAAATAAACCTAAGTAAAGAGGCTATTTTATCTTTATTTGCATGGTCTTCAATAATACCCTCTTTTATGACATTTCCAAATTCTTTATAAAATACTCCATATGACTCAGAATCTTTTTTTACAAGATCTTCCAGCATAGATAAAACTTTTTTTGTTGAACCAGTCCTTATATTATCTATATCTTTAGATGATTGAAGTATCTCTCTAGAAATATTTAAAGGTAAATCTTGACTATCAATTACCCCTCTTATAAATCTTAAATAATTAGGTAATAATTTTTCTGCATCATCCATTATAAATACACGTTTTATATATAATTTAACTCCATATCTTCGTTTTGAATCATACAAATCAAAAGGTGCTTTCGATGGTATATATAATAACTGCGTATACTCTTGTGTACCCTCAACTTTATTATGTGTCCAAATTAATGGTTCATTAAAATCATGAGAAATATGCTTATAAAATTCTTTATACTCATCATTTGTTATATTATTTTTACTTCTAACCCACAAAGCATTAGCCTGATTTACTGTTTCCAACTCTGTACTCACTACTTCCTTATCACTATCTTCACTAGTTATGTTCTTAAGCATTTTAATTGGATAGTTTATATGATCAGAATAGGTTCTTACTAAAGAACGTAGTTTCCAGTCTGATAAAAACTCTTCACAATCATCTTTAAGATGTAGAACAACCATTGTTCCTGATTGTTCTTTATTGACATTTTCTATTGTAAACTCTCCAGTGCCATCAGACATCCAAACAACACCTTCTGAATTTTCACACCCAGCTTTTAAGGTATAGAGTTCTATTGATTTTGCTACTATAAATGCCGAATAAAATCCAACACCAAATTGTCCAATTAAGTTACTATCCTTTTTTTCATCACCAGATAATTGAGTTAAAAACTTTTTAGTTCCTGAATTTGCTATTGTTCCTATATTTTCAATAACTTCATCATAACTCATACCAATACCATTATCCGATATAGTCAAAGTTTTAGCATCTTTATCAAACTTTATTTCTATATATAGTTCTTCATTTTTATTAATCTCTGGATTTTTTATTTGCTCAAATTTTAATTTATCAATGGCATCAGAAGCATTTGAAATGAGTTCACGTAAGAAAATATCTTTATTTGAATATAATGAATGAATCATTAGGTTTAATAATTGCTTGACCTCAGTTTGAAAATTTAAAACTTTTTTATTACTCATTTTCTTTATCCTCTAAAATAAATTATATTATATCACTAATTAATATAATGCTAATTAATTAATTTTCAATAATTAATTTTAAAATTAATTGTTAGGGATAATTTTTAAACCCATAAAATATTTACAAATATTCATTAATAAATAAACCTATTTAATAACCTATACCGATCTTTAAAACTTTTTAATAATTTGGAGGAATTATATAATTTTATTTTTACAAATATTTTATAGCAATAACCATGAGATTTAATTATATTTATTTGTTAAAGTTTAAGCCAAAATTAGCAAATTTATGCAAAAATTTAATTTCTGTAATATATTTATTTTCTTTAATATTGATTTTTCAATTTAAAATGTAGGTGCAAAAGAGGCTCATAGTACACTGTTCTGCAACTTTACTTATATACTTATTGAAATATTTTATAGTCTATTTAAAGGTATTATCTTATGTATATCAAAAAAACATTACAGTCTAAAAACAAAACCACATTCCATACTTTCCGTTTATTTCGTATTTATAGAGATATTAATCATAAAATAATAAATAAAAAGTTTTAAATTTAGGTGTTTATTTTACATAACGATTCATGGAAAATATTATGTGATTTTAATAGATAAACCCAGCTCTAATTGTAGTGACATAATTGTAAAATAAAAAAACATGCTACTGATTTACTTTATTAATTTTTTAAAGGCGTTAAAAATAGTTTAAACTTAAAGACAACAAATAAAATATCTATTAAAAAA
>CANGJN010000041.1 GCA_947454215.1 Neisseriaceae bacterium
AAAAAATAAGAATAACTGTAAACTTGATGCCTAAAATTTTTTAATATACTTTTGATATTATTAAATTAATTTAAAATTAATAGAATGCTTAAAATTTATTATTCATATAAAACAACTATTGAAATCGACATTAACAATATGTTATAATATCAATGTATAATATAAATTCAGTAGAATTTATACAAATTACAAAATATTTAGTACTTTATGACATGTTATGATACATTTATAAATCATTACTTTTAATCTATAAGAATACAATAGGGGCAATATCTAATGCCTATCAAGAGTTAAAATCTTCTAATCTACATTGATAAATATGATAAATTACTTATTTAATTTTAATATTTATTGAAGAAGATACTCATATTTTGGTTAGATAACATGCTAGAACTTTATTTGTAAAATAGGTTGGTAAAGAGACTGGAAAATACAATTTTAAAACATAATTCTGCAAATCAATCATTTGCGGGGAATGGTCTCATAGAGTTTGATGATTGAGTTAATTTAGTTTCTTATTGAATATTTATTAAAATTGAAGCATCCTCTATTAATAAATAATATCTTTAAATTGCATTATCCCAATTACCTTTGATTTATAGATAAAAATCTTAATTTAACCACTAATATCCGCTATTGATTTTTTTAAAATTAATTTTATATACCTAATCAAGCATATTTTCAGAATTTTTCATCTATTATTTATTCTTATAATATTAAATTTATTAGCCTTAATCACAAAAATTATTTAATTTAAGTTTGTTTGCAAAATAAATTATTTGACTTATAACTAGAGGTACACATTACATTTTATTAATATTTTAAAATACAAGCCATGTTAAATAATTATAATATCCAATAGTTATTAAATAGGTTTCAGATATGTACCTTATACACATAATAAATTCGGTTCAGATTATTTTACTTGGAATTGATTAAATGCTTTCAACTTACGCTAATAACAAATTTTTATTAAAATCTATTTATTCTCCTGCAGGAGATCAACCTCAAGCTATAAAAAAATTAGTTGAGGGAATTAGAAATAATATAAGATATCAAACTTTATTTGGAGTTACTGGTAGTGGTAAAACATTTACCATGGCAAATATAATAGAAAAAATTAATAAACCATCTTTAGTAATGGTTCACAATAAAACCTTAGCCGCTCAACTATACTCTGAGTTTAGAGATTTTTTTCCAGATAATGCAGTAGAATATTTTGTGTCATACTATGATTATTATCAACCAGAGGCATATGTGCCTCATATTGATCTTTTTATTGAAAAAGATGCTAGTATTAATGACCATATAGAACAAATGAGGCTGTCAGCAACTAAGTCATTATTACAAAGAAATGATGTTATTATTGTTGCAACAGTTTCTGCAATTTATGGAATAGGTGATGAAGATTCATATCAAAATATGGTTTTACATATAAAAGAAAAAGACATCATTGACAGAAAATCGTTTATCTCTAAATTAGTTGAAATGCAATACAACCGTTCAGAAATGGATTTTATTAGAGGCACATTTAGGGTTCGTGGAGAAAAAATAGATATATTTCCTGCGGAACATTTTGATTTAGCTGTAAGAGTAACCTTTTTTGATGATGAAATTGAGAAGATAATATTATTTGATCCATTAACAGGGAAAATGGTTAAAAGAGTCTCTATTTTTACTGTTTTTCCATCATCCCATTACGTTACTCCCAGAGAAAAAGTTGAAAGAGCTTGTGGAGTAATAAGAAATGAATTGGAGAAAACAGTTTTGGAGTTTAATTCTTGTGGTAAGAGTTTAGAAGCATATAGAATTAAACAACGAACTGAATTTGACTTAGAGATGTTAAATGAAACTGGCTTTTGTAAAGGAATAGAAAATTATTCTCTACATATGTCGAATAGGGAACCTGGTTCTCCTCCTCCAACATTAATAGATTACTTTCCAAAAGATTCTTTATTATTCATAGATGAATCACATATTACTATCCCACAGATAGGTGCAATGTACAATGGTGACAGAGCAAGAAAAATGAATCTTGTTAATTATGGATTTAGATTACCTTCTGCAATGGATAACAGACCATTAAAATTTAATGAATTTGAATCTAAAATGTTACAGACCATTTTTATTTCAGCAACACCTGGTGAATATGAAAACAAACTATCTTCTAATGTAGTAGAACAGTTGATTAGACCAACTGGAATTGTAGATCCAAATATAGAAATCCGCGATGTTTCTAATCAAGTAGATGACTTACTTCATGAGATAAGAATAAGAATAGAAAAAAATGAACGACTATTAGTTACCACTTTAACTAAAAGAATGTCGGAGAAACTATCTGAATACTACACGGAACAAGGGATTAAGATTAAATACTTACATTCTGACATTGATACTGTTAAACGAGTAGAAATCTTAAGAGATTTAAGATTAGGCATATATGATGTAATTGTTGGAATTAACTTATTAAGAGAAGGATTAGACATTCCAGAAGTATCTCTAGTTGCAATTTTAGATGCTGATAAAGAAGGTTTTTTACGCTCTGAAAGATCTTTAATTCAAACTATAGGTAGAGCGGCAAGAAATATTAATGGTAAAGTTATATTTTACGCAGCAAAAATTACCAAATCAATGCAAAAGGCTATTGATGAAACAAATAGACGGAGAGATAAACAAATAGAATTCAACAAAACCTATGGGATTACACCACAATCATTGCAAAAGCCTATCACTGATATAATTGATGGAATTTACCAAACCAATGAACTTTCAACCGCAGCTAGTAATATAAAAGTAGATAATTTAACAGATCAAGAAATCTCTAAATTAATTAAAGATTTAGAAAAAAAAATGAAAACTAGTGTAGGAAATTTAGAGTTTGAAGACGCTGCTAAATATAGAGATAAAATAAAATCTCTTCGTGATTTATTATTCACATAATACTAAGTAGCTTACAATATATTTAATTTTAGACTTATATTTATTAGTATGTTTTAACGTTTTAACAAAATATAATTTGTTTTTGTAAAATTTAACAAATTTTTCACGTTAACTTACCGCACTTTAATTTACAGTTAATTAATATTAAAATAAATACCTTTTCTTGAATAAAATAATTATTTTATCAATATTAATTATTACTTAACATTAATGGATTAAAATCACCTTAAAAATGAAAATAATTACCACTTTAATATTCCTAAAAATTTTAGTGGCAAATTGTTTAATTGTGATATTCCTTATTTAGGAGAATTGAATGAATAAGTTATATATTATAATACTTATAAATTTTTTTATTTTTAAGTCATATAGTTTAAATCTAAGTAAAAATGAATTAGAAGATATATCTCAATTTAAAAAAGTGACATTTAATTCCTGTAATGCACTTAATCAATCTCTAGATAAATTACGATATGAAGGAGCATTTATATTTAAATATAATGATCAAGATTATTACCATTTTTATGAAACAGGTGGCAGTTTGGTTTATGAATATAATGAAAGACTAAAAATGTGGGAGATTTTTACTCAGGATTCAGATAATATGCATTTTTTAAAATGTCAAGATAATAACACATTGCCAAACGAACCTAAAAGTTTTATTTTTGTCGGTATTAAAAGAAGTGTTGATACAACGATTAACGATAGATTTCCAAGAGTGTACACAATTGAAAAAGTTCACTTTCCCCTAGATAACATTATTTTTTATGAACCATTAAGATCCCCTAAGAAACCTGATTTAATTAGATTAACTAGCATAGATCACCAAGGTCCAGAAGTGCTAGATTGTAATTGGTATAAAAATCATGTAGAAGGAAAAACCACCACTGGAACTATATATTTCTTATATGCAAATACATTTTGGTCATTCATTATTGAGCCAGAAAGTTCATTATATCAGTATCAATATGACATCTTTACTAAAAATTATAAGTGGTTTGGTTATTCCCCAAGTGTTGTATATTTAGGTTGTAAAACAGATGTAGAACAACATCAAACTGGTGAAGTTGAATTTAAAAACAGACTTTTGTTTAGAAGAAATTCAATAACTTACGATTTATTAAAATTTCCTTTATCTAAAATAAGATTTTTTCTTGAGGACACCTCTGATATTGATGAAAAAATTCAAAAAATTAAAAAAGTACTCAATAGAAATAATTTAAAAAACTTAATAAATTTTACAAATTGTGCACAATATATACGATATTTACACAATTCTTTATATATTAAACACAAATCTATATATTTTTTAGATTATTCAACAAACAAAAAATATTCATTATTAATTAGTGAAGATGGAGAAAAATTATTAGATCCTCCGATGCAAGAACTTTTAGAGTATAAAAAAATTGGTCAAAATTCTCTTTTTTTAGCATATTCTCAAGTTAAAAGAATTCAACCTGAATGTAAAGAACCAAAATTTTTTGGTCCACCATTTTTAATTTTTAAATTAAGTTATATTCCACAATCTCAACATCTTATCACCTCAAAAATCAAAAATCATTTTGAATTGAAAGATTTATATTTTTTTAATATAGATAAAATTGATAACCCTATTGGAAATTCAGATGAGTTTGAGGAAATTAATTTTGAGAATCTAGGAACAACTACTGGTGCCACTGTTGATATAGCCACAGCTAAAAACTTGAGTCCGAAATTAAATAGAAAAACTAGTGAAAGTGAACTAGACAAGAGTAGTACACAAACAACTACTGGTGCCACTTTTAGTATATCCTCAGCTAAAAACTTGAGTCCAAAATTAAAACAAAAATCTGAAACAAATAAAACACTTGAACTTAAAGATTCAGATACAGAAGTATCTAAATCTAAAGGTCAACTAGAAGAAACTACCAGCTTTTAATTTTTAAAAGTAAATACCTTCTTTTTTTGATTAATTTAAATATGATTGTTTCATATAAATCTTAAAATTAGTTATGATTTAATCTAACAACCTCCCCCTTGACTTAAAATGTCAGGGGGTATTTATTATAAAGCCCATTCATACATTTAAATTTATCTTTAATTAATTTTAGTTACTCAATAAATAAGCTTATTTTATAAAACGTTACTACTAAATATTCTTTAAAACTTTAAATGCAACTCAAGTAGTTCATTAAATAGTCAACATAGTTAAACAAAAATCATTCTAATGGTATTAAATAATTAGGGTTTAAAGTATTAAATTCTAAGAAATTTTCAGATATTTAAATAATCTATAAATATTAAATTCTTTAAAAGGTTGTTATGGAAAAAAAATTATATATTAAAACTTACGGCTGTCAAATGAACGAATATGACTCTCAGAAAATGACTGAAATATTAAAGGAACTTGAAGGATACTCTTTAACTCAAAACCCAGAGGATGCATCTATAATTCTATTTAATACTTGTTCTATAAGAGAAAAGGCTCAAGAAAAGGTTTTTTCAGATTTAGGAAGAGTTAGACATATCAAACAAAATAATCCTGACGTTATTATTGGAGTTGGAGGTTGTGTAGCATCTCAGGAAGGAGCAGTTATTATCGATAGAGCTCCATATGTTGATATTGTATTCGGTCCTCAAACTTTACATAGAATACCTGAGTTAATAAAACTTAAGAATAAAACGGGGAAATCTCAGATAGACATTAGTTTTCCTGAAATAGAAAAATTTGATAATATGCCTGAACCTAAAGTCAGTGGAGTCACAGCATTTGTGTCGATTATGGAAGGATGTTCTAAATATTGCTCTTATTGTGTTGTTCCTTATACTAGAGGAGAAGAAATATCTAGACCATTTGATGATGTTATTGCAGAAATTAAAAAACTTGCAAATCAAGGTGTAAGAGAAGTAAATTTATTAGGTCAAAATGTTAATGCCTACAGGGGACGGATTACAGATGTTGAATTTGCAGACTTTCCTTTTTTATTGGAAGTAATTAATGGTATTGATAATATTTATAGAATTAGGTATACAACATCACATCCAACAGAAATGTCTCAAAGGTTGATTGATTGTTATGCAAAATTAAATAAACTTTCTTCACATTTACACTTACCAGTTCAAAGTGGCTCTGACAAGATATTATCTTTGATGAAGAGAGGATATACCGTTTTAGAATATAAATCTATTTTAAAAAAAATCAAAGCTCATCGTCATAATATTTCATTTTCTTCTGACTTCATAGTTGGTTTTCCAAGTGAGGACGAGAATGATTTTCAAAAAACTATGAAGTTAATTGATGATATTAAGTTTGATACAAGTTTT
>CANGJN010000042.1 GCA_947454215.1 Neisseriaceae bacterium
ATCCGTTCGTTTGTAACAATATATGTTAGCCCTAATTTCCATAAAGGGTTCGAATGGTAGATAGACTTAATCGTATAGATCTCATGTGTTCCTCTGTTTTGTAATTTCAATCCTAAATCATATTCAATTATTTTACAATCAGGATGAACAAACAGAACTCTTTCAGTTACAATATATGCGTCGCAGGTTTGCATAAATTGATTTTTAATGAAGACTGTGCTATTTAATATTTCATTGGATATTAATTGAGTAGATTGATTAGGTATCATTTGCTCGTAATCCTGTGTGTATTTTTTTTTATTAGTAGGTTTACTAGTATCCAATTCTTCATCATCAGAGCCTTCGACTAAACTAGAATTTCCCCCTCTATGCATAATTTCTAAAGTTTTGGATCCACCATGATGACTAAGCTCTCTTTCACTTATATCTTTATGCTTACTATAAAAATTATTCATAATAGTATGATAATTCTTCATAAAATCGACCCACTCTTCTATAAATTTCTCTTTTGTAACGTCATCAAGAATAACATGGGAATCTTTTGTAAGGTGAAAGTTACTATCATCATCTGCTGTCAAATTAAATTCTGTGGCACTGCTAGGAATAGTTACAAATGAGTAATAATAATTATTATTTAACTTCTTTACTACAATTAAATAATATTGGTTCGTAGAAGTTAATTTATCTTGGAAACATCCCCCAATAGAGTAATAAGTTTCAGTGCTTTCAGGACTTTTAACCCAACCATGAGGTTCAAAAATGTAAAACACATTTATTGATATATGGTGAAATTGAGAAATTAAATCTAAAGTATTCTCTGCAATTCCTGATGATATAAATCCTGAATAATTGCTAAATAATTTTACAACTTCAGCATCCTTATATTCTTGTATATTTAAGATATTTTGAGAAATATCTTTTACATTTACCGAATATCTTTCAACGTCGAAGATACCTTTTTTATCTTTAAATGACAAAGAAATTTTTCCATGTAAAAACTGCGTACAATCACTTCCCTCTAAATTTGTAATAAATAAGTCCATAGAGGTTGCAGTTTGAAATAGAAAAAAATAAATAAATATTATAAATAAATTCATAAATATCTCCAATAATTATAGAATGTATTGATTAAATTAGAAATTAATGGCAATATAAAATTAATACCATTTCTATTTTTTTATTAAACATTAAAATAAAATTTTGAGTTGAAACTATGTTTTATTTTAACAATATATTTTATATAAAGTTTTTATTAAATAAAGAAAAGAACTTATTAATTATTGACCTATTATAACGTTTAAATGGTATGATCATTTATAAATAGTAACAAATTTACTCGATTTTGTAATATAGTAATACATATAATTAATTATGAATGGGTCAAAAATGATTAAAATAGAGTTTCCTATTGAACCAGTTATGCTATTATATATAATGCATATCACCATCCTTATCTATACCTGCAACGTAAAATTCACGCTTTATCCATGAAAAATATTGATATCATCAATAAAAAAATATGTTCTAGTTTAAGAATTATACCATTTCCCTATTTTAATTACCCCATTCTAAAGTTACTTTTTTCATAATTTATTTAAAATATAAATTCATTTTCAAATTTTCTGTAATAAAAAATAAGTTTATACTTGGTAAGACTAATTAGGGAAATGGTATTATATTTTATTCAGTTATATTTATTTAATCTAGACGTTGATATAATTCAACTATAAAACTATTTGTAGCCTTAAGGTATTCTGATATCCATCGGTTATATTCTATTACTCCATCTTCAAGAAAATATGGATCTAATACATATATTTTTTCATCATCGGATGCACGATATATTAAAACCTGATGAAAATTCCAAAATTTAGAATGTTGCTGTATTAAATCTTTAACTTTTTCATTATTAGATTCTATGCGAATAACAGATGGGAAATCTTCAATATCATGATAAATATGCATTGCTCTCATAACTAAAGGACTTGGAATATGAGGGTTTTGTATGGCAATAGTGTCGAGTAAAGTAATCGTTTTATATACACATCCAAAAATTGATTTAAAGCATTTTTGTTCTTTAAAAGCAATTCGATATATTGATTTTATTTTATCAAGTGTCAGAGTTGGAATTTGGTCTGAAATACGAGTTGAATCTAATAGTGTATTAAATTGTAAAGAGTTAGATATAAAAATTTTCTTTAAATAAGATCTAGTATAAGCTATGCCCGCTGTAGAAAAATAAAAAGTAGTATGATAATCATTATCAAGTAATTGATTAACTCCTCTATTATAACGTATTGAAATATAAATTACATTTTGACCAGTATCGTAAAATAAAATTCTGCTATTTGGATAAAAAAAATGTTTATCTGTGTTACTAAATTTATCATAAAATGGATCTTGATCTATAATTTCTAAATTAGGTTTATCAGATGTTCCTGTATTGATAAATTTAATTTTAGAAAGATTATTATGTGCTAAATAATGGTTAAAAAAATATATATAATAAAAGTTGTTTCTATAAAGCAGATAACATGAAAAATTTTGAAGGAAATATATATTTTCATTAGGGTAACATGTTATTTTACAATCAGGATGTTGAGTCAAATAATGTATTAGATCTTTTTCACTAAAGGGGAAGGATAGCAATGGTATTATACAAATCAAATTTAAAATAAATTTTTTCATTTTTAACAGCCTCTCTGGATTTTAACTTACAATCAACTATTTTACTGAATTGATAAATACTTTGCTTATGGCATCCTAAATTTTAAAAAAATGGCAAAAGTCCAGCTAATGAGATCAGTAAAAATAATTGATAGATAGGATTATAGGCCATGGACGAAATAATATAAAAAAAATATCTGTGTCTAGGAGTTTTGGCTGATACTAAACCAAATAAAGAGGCTAACTTAAAATATAAATATAAAACTTTTTTAGAAAGGTAAAACCCAAAACGTTACTCTCATAACTTTAGAAAGAAAACTTCTAGTATTTATTAACTCAAAAGTTCTTGATTTAAAAAAAATTTCTCTTAATAAAAATCAATAAATACAATATTTTCCGCATTTACAGTGACGTAATTGGGTATTACCTTTTATAAGTAGCAAAAAAATATGACAACATAGTTAATTTTATTTCTAGGTTTTAAGATTTAAAAATTAACTATTTTAAAACTTCTAACTAATAGAATTATCAGTTTTATTAGTTTTTACAAACAATTGATTGTTTTTATCTTTTTCAATATTATAATTTTTATTTTTAATATTTAATTTATAACCTGAATTTGACTGAGTACATAATCCATCTTGGGTTCCTGAATCTAAATTTGAATAATTAAATTTAAAACTTACAGAACCATCTGAATTTTTTCCTGGAGAAACATAGGTTACTATTAAAGATTCATTTTTGCCCTTAGATGTTCTAAAAAATACAGATTTGTTCATCCTTAATAATTCACACAAATCATCATCTTTGCTTTGAGTTAATAAACTAGAACTAGAACTTGTTTCTGGAGTAGTAGTAAATCCTCCAAATAATATTAGTGGAGGAGAAGCAGAAAATTTATTCCTAATAACCATAGAACCAAGATTTATAGCAACTACACTACAATCATAATGATCATATTGTCCTTCATTTAGAGTACATAAAAATAATGGAGCACCAGTGTTCTCTTTAACATAATCATCAAAATTAGCAATATTAGTACCAGGTAAAAAAAATTCATTATAATATAAACTATCGAATTTTTTATAATTTGAAGGAACTGAGCCACTATTCTTTTTTACTAATAATCCATTGGGATCTAACGTGCTTAGATATACCACAATACCTTTTTTATTTTTAGTAAATTGCGGAATCAAATATATGATTTGGTTTGAATTATCATTATCTAATAATTTACTCAATCCCCAAGTTTTTATACCATTAGCAAAAGTAGGGGTTGCATTAGGAATTATACTATAAATTGATTTAATTTTACTAGAAGAAAAAAGAGGAAAAACTGTCTTACCCTTATCATCTGCAATTCTGAAAGATACTATTTCACCATCATCTACATAACCATCTGTAGTACCACCATTAGAATCAGTTTCTCTTAATACAAGTTTATATTCACCTGTCTTATTCCCTAAATTCAAACTTTTTTTAGTTTTTACTCCATTATTATAATATAGGAACGTAATGCTAGTAATCTTTGCAAGATTAAGTATATTTTTTTCATATGTTAAACAATTTTTAGCTGTAACAAAATATTTATAATTTTCAGATACTTTTATTGTTGTTCCTAAACAAGTTCTTGTAGTAGACCCCAAAGTTGATTTAAATTTAACTATTATTGAAAAAATATAATCACCAATCAACTCATCTTCACGAAATAAAAAATATTCCTTAGTTGAGTCGGCTTTTGTTAAAAAATTAGGGTCAGATGAAAAAAATGAAGCATAACTACTTTTTAATAAAAAAAGTAAAACATAAAAAAATATAATAAATCTATTCAATAATTTGATATTCATACTTTATCCTTATAAAAATTAACCTTATTGTGACAAATATTTATTGTAAAGATTTTATAAATCTTATTACATTAAATTAATAGCCGACTATATTTAGATTGAAATACTTAACAACAGTGTAATAATATTTTAATTTACTTTTACACCCCCAATTAAAATCTTCAACTGTACAATAAAACTAAAGATAAGTTAATCTATCAGTATTAAACTTTTCTTCAAATTGCTTAAATTTATTATTTTTTATTGCAACTCGTATCTCACTCATCAAATTTAAATAATAAGTTAAATTATGTAATGTATTTAGCCTTGAACCTAAAATTTCTCCGATACGAAATAAATGATGCAAATATGCTTTGGAAAAATTTTTACAAGTATAACAACTGCAAGACGGGTCAAGTGCTGTTTCATCATTTTTATATTTAGCATTTTTAATTTTAACATTTCCATATCTAGTAAATAACCACCCATTCCTAGCATTTCTAGTTGGCATAACGCAATCAAACATATCTATTCCGTTTTTAACCCCAAAAATAATATCTTCTGGTGTTCCAACTCCCATCAAGTAATGGGCATATTCATCAGGAAGAATATTTCCTACTTGTTCTAAAACATCATACATTTCTTTTTTTGACTCTCCCACTGAAAGTCCACCTATAGCCATTCCATCAAATCCTATTTCCATTAACCGATCCAAAGATAATTTTCTAAGATCAAGATACATTCCACCTTGAACAATTCCAAATAATAAATTGTTATTACCTAAACGTTGATGTTCAATTTTAGACCTTAGTGCCCACCTTAAACTTAATTCCATAGATAATTTTGCATTATCATAATTACATGGATAAGGAGTACATTCATCAAATATCATCACAATATCAGAATTTAATATTTTTTGAATTTGCATAGATATTTCTGGACTAAGAAACAGTTTATTTCCATCTAGAGGACTTTGAAAATATACTCCTTCTTCTTTTATCTTCTTAAGTGCACCTAAACTAAAAACTTGAAATCCACCTGAATCTGTGAGAATTGGATAAGGCCAAGATATAAATTTATGTAAACCTTTAAATTTTTCAATAATATCCATACCAGGTCTTATCCACAAATGAAAGGTATTTCCAAGTATTATTTGACTACCTAATGAGTAGAGTTCATTTGGAGACAATGATTTCACTGCGCCATATGTACCAACTGGCATAAATATTGGTGTTTCAACTTTTCCATGAGCCAAGGTAAGTTCTCCACACCTAGCTTTATTATCTTTAGCAATAACTTTAAATGACATATTATAATTTTTCTGATTTTAAAATAAAACTGTAATTACCAATATTACTTCAATTTATAATTAACTACGTATCTATTTAAAAATAGAAATAGTATTATTTATTGAAGTTTACCACAACAATGTTTATATTTTTTTTGACTACCACAAGGACATAAAGAATTTCTACTAATCATATCCGTGGATTGTTGTTGTTGATGATTATTTGTTGACTGTTGATGATGATTTAGTTTATTTATATCATCATCAAGATTAATAGTCATAACCAATAAAGTTTTTGCAATATCATTTTTTATATTATCTAATAATACAGAAAATAGATTAAAGGATTCAGATTTATACTCTTGCTTAGGATCTTTTTGAGCATAACCTCTTAAATGAATTCCTTGTTTTAACTGATCAAGTCTAGTTAAATGATCTCTCCAGTAATAATCAATC
>CANGJN010000043.1 GCA_947454215.1 Neisseriaceae bacterium
AATCGATTACTTGATTGATTATCTTATAAGTTTGTGATTCTGAATAATTAAACAGAATACCAATATTGAAAATAAGTTGAATAGGCACGAAGATACATTAATGTCACCATTAACTTATCTTTTATGGAAGATTTACTAGACCTTCCTCCATGTTTATATAAATTTTTATATCTAAAATCTAGAACTTTAACAATTAAATTAAATATTTTTTTGTTTACACCACAAAATCTTTTTAAATATTTATTGCTACCTACTTTTATTTTACTACACATATTATACCTATTAAAAATATTAGTTTTAAGTAGGTATTACACACTATAAATATATTATTCATCTAATTTTTTTAGTTATGACAGTTATCTAATGAAATATCTACACCTAGATAAAAAAAAAAGATTTTATATAGATACCAGATTGAATAGTGTAACTACCTTTATAGTAAAAACATTAGAGGAGTTCTTCATATGAAAATAATTATATTGTTGTTGTTAATGATATTTTCTTCTGCTGCTGAATTTAACACAAATTCAATAGTATCTATTTATTCTGCGAATGGAAAGGGTATGTGTCCTGGAGTAATTATTGCAGATAAATATGTTATATCAGGAAAATACTGTGAAGTAGACAAAAATCCTTCATACATTAGATATAAAGAAAGGATTTACCAAGTTATTGGCCACAAATCTATTAATAATATCGTATAATTTAAAACATCTATGTCTTTTGAAACTAAAGATTTTGTAGCGATTTCAACTTATAAAACAAACTTTCTAAAATCATTACCAAAAAGTTATACAAAGATAACTTGTGATGAAGATCTTGAAATAAATTATTTTACTAGTGAATTTGATGAAAATTCAAAGTCATACGTTAGGAAGCAATTTATCCGACCTATTGCCGATTATACTCGTATACATCGTGAAATAATTTGGAATTCTTTGACGATAGAACATGAAAAAAAAGTAGTTGATATGGAAATAAAACAATTTAATCGAGAAGAAAGAGAAGAAAAAACAAATGCAGATAAGTTTTTTTTATGGCGCAAATGTTATGGTAAATATAATTTAGAGGGTATATATATAGCAGAACACAGGTTTATATATCTACCAGATTTTCATGATGATATATTTTTTGGTATTATGAGTTTGTTAATTTCAGATAGACGATCATTTATACCTACAGATGAGAATTCTGACATAGATATGAACAGTAGTGTTTTATTTGTAGATCTTCCTATACTATCAGATTATGATGTGAATGAGTATTTACAGAGAATGATATATGATCATTGGATTGATACTAATAGAGAAAAACAAAAAATACCTTTTAAATCTGATAAGGTTACTAAATTTCCGTGTGCAACTAAATTAGATCTAATGACATTATTTTTATATAAGTTTCCTGACCCTAATATAAAGTTTGTTAAAATTGCTTTAGAATGTATTAATAATTACGAATGTTTTAGTATACTTGGAATAAATTTTACTAATCATATTGTATTTGGTTATAGATCATTAGAAAGCAATAAAATAATGATTGTAGATCCTGCTGTTAGTAATGAAGCCTTTCCTCTAAGTTATGAAAGTTTACATAGAAAAGGTATGCTTAACCCTACTGTTACTCGTGTAGTTATATTAAAACATCTAACTTATACTGTATCTGCACCAAACATAGGGTACTCAACGTTAATATTTTGGTTACAACATGAAATGAAAATTAATGATGATATATTTAGAAAAGTGATAGATGATAATAAATATTGCTTAGATGAAGATTCTAGTATAAAAGAAAGAGCACTTTGATTTCGGAGAAATATATGATTTTTCTAAGCACCCTTTACTTTTCAGAAAAACTTGATTAAATCGACTAATTTATGTGGTTAAGCGTCAGTTTGCCATTTATCACTAATGATCCATTTAAGAAAACTGTTAAATAATGTCTTGCTTTTTGAAATAATATTTTTTAAGAAGTCATGTATAAGTTATATCCATATTTAAATTTACTAAATTCTTTATATGAAACCTTTATGTTCTTAAATTTATTGAATTAACTTTATTTTTATTGGGTAGCGATAATCTCTAGTTATTATAATTTTACTACAATATAAAAATGCATATGAAATAGACAATAACTTAAAAATACTGGATAATCTTTTTAAATCAGTTATATTAGTTGATTCTAGATTAAAACTCTTAATATTTATAGTTACCAAACATAACTTCATTTTGCTACTTTTTTTTATATTCTTCAAATGGATTTTCATGATATTGATTAGAAATTATGTAAAAAATATCATTTCCATTTATTAATTAAACATAAAAATATAATTCGAAATTCCATTATAAAATTTAAATTTAACATTATGTTTTAAATATATTATAATAAAATTTTATTAAATAAAGAGAAAAAATTATTAATTATTGACTTATTTTAACACGGAAATGGTATTGTTAATCGTGATAAAAAATACTGGTAATTAATGATGGTACTGTATATTTCAAAAATAGTATCAGAAAATACTTCTATTACTAAATTACTTCTGTATACACCAGAACGTTTATTTGCATATAATACCTGATTAAATTGTAAGCATTTGTGTATGAAGTTATTACCTGTTTATGATGTGTAAGTGGTATAATAAGTTGAGATATGATTTGGATAGTGTTTCTTCACAGACTTTTTTGAATTAACGGATCTACTATTTTATGCTGTTAATGACTTTTTCTCACAAGGTGCCTTCGGAATTGAAACGCATTATCTGTAAACAAAAAACTAAAATATTTAACTACGAAAGGTAATTTATATTGGAATATTAAAGGGAGAGATATACCTATTAAGTTATACTTAAGTCTGTCATGAGTTATGTTTTTATTGATATGAAATATGTCATAAATTTATTTTTAAGTATTCGTCAATGTATTAAATTAAAGTGTTTTTGATAAATTTTTTTATGGAGTATAAATGATTAAATTAGGGGTGAATATAGATCATATTGCCACATTAAGAAATGCAAGAGGGATAGGGTATCCTAATATTATAGATGCAGCATTAGTTGCAGAGGAAAATGGAGCTGACTTTATAACTGTTCATTTAAGAGAAGATCGCAGACATATTAATGATAAAGATGTCTTATTATTAAAAAAAAAAATTAAAACAAAATTAAATTTAGAAATAGCAGTTTCAGAGGAAATGCTGATGTATGCTTTGCAGATTAAACCATATTCAGTATGCTTTGTTCCTGAGAATAGGGAAGAAAGAACAACAGAAGGAGGACTTGATGTTGTTAATAAATTTAATATTTTATCATCTTATGTTAAGCAATTACATACTGAAAATATAAAAGTATCTTTATTTATTAATCCACAAAGCAATGATATTGTTTGTGCACATGAATTAGGTAGTTATGCTATTGAAATTCATACTGGTGCTTACTCCTTAATCAAACAAGACCATTGTCATAGTAATGAGTACCTTGAAATATTACATGCGAGTAAATATGCTAAATCATTAGGATTGGTAGTTAATGCTGGGCATGGTCTTGATTATGATAATGTTGTTCCAATAGCAGAAATTAATGAAATTTCTGAATTGAATATAGGGTTTTCAATAGTTGCAAAAAGCGTTTTTGAAGGTTTACCACAGGCGGTTTCAAAAATGAAAAAATTAATTATAGGTGTGTGATAAAGTATTATGATAAATTTACTGGTTACTTTGAAAGGTATTCTTTTTACAATGGGGCTAATTGCTGGAATTGGTCCACAATCTTTATATTTAATTGAACAGTCTCTTAAAAAAGACCCAAAATTAGTCGCAGCATTTACTTGTTGTATTTCAGATGTAATTTTATTTTTATTATCAGCAATCTTTATAGGGTTATCAAGAAATACATCATTGATATACATTCTAGATATAATAGGTGTAATTTTTGTTTTTTATTTTATAATTAAAAAATTACTAAGGATTTTTTTAGAAAATTATAATGTAGAATTAATTGCCGATAATGATAACACTAAAACAATGATTATAAAAGGTATTATATTTACTTGGTTTAACCCTATAGTTTATCTTGATATTTTCGTTGTAATAGGTAGAATGTTTTATGATTATCGTGGCTCTAAATTTATCAGTTTCTTTATTGGAACTATAATAGGAGAAGTAATTTGGATTTTTGGTTTGACTTATTTGGTAAGAATATTTTCATATAAATTAATTAATAATAAAAAAACATTCTTAATATTGGATATATTTACAATCTTAATAATGATTTTTATAGTGTCTAGAATTATTTCTGGTTTATTAGGACAAACAATCCAATGATTAAATTATTTTCCTTGATTCAAGTTAGCGGAAGTAAATGATATACGGCATAGGTCATGATATAATAAACATTGATAGAGTTCAAAAATTACTCAATGTGTATGAAAATAAATTATATACTAAGGTTTTATCTAATATAGAACAATTAGCTATACCTAATAATAAAATTGACATCTATTTATCTAAAAGAATCGTAGCAAAAGAAGCCTTTGCTAAAGCATGTGGTGTTGGATTCATAAATCCAATATTTATGAATAAAATTACTGTTACAAATGATAAGTATGGGAAACCACAAATAGTTGTAAGTTCTGATATTAAACAATGGTTAGATAAAAAAGATATTAATAAAATTTTTTTATCAATATCAGATGAGGTTAAGTCGAACTCGTTTAGGATGGCTTCAGCATATGTTATCTTAGAACAATAAAATTTTTATATTGATGAAGAATAATTCTATATGATAAAAATCGATAATCTTCCACAATTTGGTCTTTATGTTCATTTTCCGTGGTGTATAAAAAAATGTCCTTATTGTGATTTTAATTCACATAATGTTAGTCATGATGGTATTCCAGAACAGGAATACATACAAGCGTTAACAAAAGATTTAGAAGGATCTATAGATTTAATTTATGGAAGAAAAGTTAGTTCTATATTTTTGGGAGGAGGTACGCCAAGTTTATTCTCAGGTAATGGAATAGGAAAAATTATATCAGAGATAAGAAAATTAACTAATTTGTCGCCTTATGCAGAAATAACAATAGAAGCAAATCCAGGTGCTGTCGATATGGCTAGATTTGAAACTTATGCAACAAATGGAGTGAATAGAGTATCCATAGGCATTCAATCATTTAATGAAGATCATCTGAATTCCTTAGGGAGGGTACATAGCAAAAATGATTCTTTTGAAGCTATTAAATTAGCTAAGAGATTTTTTAAAAAAGTTAATTTAGATATTATTTATGGACTACCAAATCAGACTATTCAACAATTGGAGTATGATATTGATCTTGCAATTGCAACTGAAGTGACTCATTTATCTTTTTATAATTTGACAATTGAACCAAATACAAAATTTTATATATCAACACCATCAAATTTACCTGATAATGACATGTGTTATGAAATGCAAGAATTAATTATAAACAAATTAATAAATAATGGTTACCAAAGATACGAAGTTTCGGCTTTTGCTAAAAATAATGATTATTGTCTGCATAATTTAAATTACTGGAATTATGGGGATTATCTAGGAATTGGTGCAGGATCTCATTCAAAGTTAAGTTTTAGAGACAAGATAATTCGCCAAGTTAGAAATAAGCACCCAAATAATTATTTAAAATCTGTTTTATTAAATAAACATATTATTGAAGATAAAGAAATTGATTTTAAAGACATTCCTTTTGAATTTATGATGAATTTGTTTCGATTAATTAATGGGTTTGATGTTAAATTATTTAGAGAAAGAACTGGAATAAATATATCCAGTATTTTAGAAAAACTTGATAAATGTGTAGACGAAAAATTCATTGAGTTCAAAGGGACTAAAATTATACCAACTAAAAAGGGTATTGATTTTTTGAATGAGTTGTTATTAATTTTTCTTTAATTAATTTTGTATCTTACATTCAGAACTTCTAAAAATTTATTCAATATAGTTTGTTTAAGTAAATAGAATGATGTAAATAGAACATAATTTGCTAAATTTTAG
>CANGJN010000044.1 GCA_947454215.1 Neisseriaceae bacterium
ATTGCTATTGGCACTGATGTTGTAAATCAAAATAGAGCTCTTAAATTATTAGAAGCAAATAGAATGATAAAATTGAAATCAAAATCAAAGATTTCATATTTTTCTATCAAAGATATAACTCAAAATCCTTATGGACTAATTTTTAAAGAATTAGATGCGGCTATTATGCCTCGCATTATTAATACTGGGGATATCGACTTGGCTATTATAAACTCTAACTATGTCCTTTTAAGTAATTTAAATCCAACAAAAGACGCTATATTTATTGAAATACCTCAAAAGGAAAACGATAATCTTGTTGTAGTAAGAGCAGATGAAATACAATTACCAAAAATTAAAAAATTAGCTTTGGCACTACAAGATAAATCAGTAAAAATGTATATAAAGAAACAATTTAATGGTGCAGTTATTCCTTCATTTTAATATATAAAGGAATTTAAATATGATTGGAAGTTTGTTTGGTTATATTATTTATAATAAACCACCACAAATAATAATTGAAGTAAATGGCGTTGGTTATGAAGTAAATTTACCTATATCAGAATTTTCTTTGTTACCAAATAAAGATACTAAGATTAGACTTTTTACGCATTTAACTGTGAGGGAAGACTCGCATACCCTTTATGGATTTACTACTATTCTATGTAGAGATTGTTTTAGAAGTATTATTAAAGTAAGTGGTATTGGACCTAAAATTGGTTTAGGTTTATTGTCAACCTTATCTGTAGAAGAAATATATTTAGCTTTAGATAATAACAACATTGATCAATTATGCAGAGCTCCTGGTATTGGGAAAAAAATTGCTGAAAGAATGATTCTAGAGTTAAATGGTAAATTAGTCCATAATATTAAGGACGATGTTAAGGATAATTCTTTAGAATTAAATAATTTAAAGTTAGATACGATCAATGCTTTAATTAGTTTAGGATATGTGGAAAAAGAAATATATAAAATTTTAAGCAAACTTTCACTTGAGAATAAAGATCTTAGTACTATAATTAAAGAATGCTTAAAATTATTGAATAATCATAAATAGTCTTCGTAGTTAAATGGATATAACGGCCCCCTCCTAAGGGGCAGTTACAGGTTCGATTCCTGTCGAGGGCACCATTATAAGACGGATATTTACATAATGGAAATCCCTACTTTTTTAGTCTAAACCACTGGCCTCTGCAATTTCAATTAGAGTTGGAATGTCTTTAGATGATGGTGCTATCAGCCACACGCTACTTCCTACCTTACGAGCATGTTTTGCATATAACGTCTTCGCTCGGATAATTTCGTAACTGTAACCACACCCCCATTCGATTGGCAATCTTGATTAATCCATTCAAACATTCCGTATATACATTGTTAATACCAATAGGTGAATCCCAATAAGCAAATATTTCTTCATAATGGTTATGGATTTTTTCACAATGCTATAAAATTTATCAACCTCATTTTTTTTGGAAAAAAACTCTCCCCAGTTTTTAAAAGATTGCATTGCAGATTCTTTGTCAAGAGCATCGTAAATCTTAAAAAATTCTACTGAATCACGGCACGATAGGTATGTTTTGTAGTAGCTCATTCTTTCTCTCCGAACTGTTTAGTTAGTTGAGCACTTAAATCCATCTGGGTTTTTCTATCTCCGCTACGAATAGTTTTTCCTCAGGTAATACAGTTTGATATTCAACAGCCATTGTTACTATTCAGCAGTTGGTAACTATTTGATGTGTATATAATTATCTCAATCGGAAAATAGAGGTTATTCAGTAAATAATTTAAATAATGTGCTAAATACTGCATGATAAAAACTTATACAATTTAGTCAATTTTGATTTTTTATAATCAAAACAGTATGTTAATATTGCTGAGTAGTAACGAAAACTATTAAATAATGTATTACTATTTGGAATAATATTTTTTAATAAGTCATATATTAAATGATTTCCATATTTAAATCTACTAAATGCTTTAGATTGAACACTTATATTTTTAAGTTTATCTAATTTTGACTTTATTTTTATTGGGCAAAGATAATCTCTTATTATTCCCATTTTACAACAATATGCATATTAAATAGATAATATCATAAAAGATACTAGATAATCTATACTTAGATCTGCAATAAATTCAGTTTTTTTGATATGAAATCAACTATGTTTTGCACAAAACAGAGTAAATAATTTAAAGAAAGATAAATGGCCATCCAACCTTAGAATGCACAAAGCCTATAAGACCATATGAATATTAAACAAATCTTTTATATTTTAAATTTGAGTGACCAAGAATATATTTATCATGGTTCAATCTGTTCTTTCCTGCTTCTTGAATTTCCGTTATTGCTAATATAGTTCCACCTCCACATGAAACTAATATTCCCCGAGATGAAACATCAATTATTACCCCACATTCATCATTGCACTTATTATCTATTAATATAGCATTCCAAATTTTTATACTGTTATTATCTAAAGTTGTTTTGCACCCTGGGCTTGGATTAAATGCCTTAATTTTACGAGTAATAAGTTTTGCTGAATCATGCCAATTTATCGTAGCCTCTTGTTTATCTATTTTATGAGCATATGATATTCCATGAAGTGGCTGTGGTTCTGGTATAATTGTATTATATGAATTTAAATAATCTATTATCATTTCATTACCAAGAATCGTTAATTTTCTTTCTAAGTCTGCTGAAGTATAATCCTCCTCAATATTTATCTCCCTTTGCAACAATATATCTCCTGTATCTAGACCAGCATCCATTTTTATTAATGTAATACCACTTTTTTCTTCTCCACTGAGAATGGCTCTTTGAATTGGCGCAGCCCCTCTAAATTTTGGTAATAAAGAAACATGTATATTAACACATCCAAATTTAGGAGAATTTAATAATCTTTGAGGTAAAATAAGACCATAAGATATAACTATCATTAGATCTAAATTATAACTTTCAATCTTAGTTATTGAATCTGCTTCTTTTAAAAATGAAACTGGTTGTAATATTGAAATTTTGTGTTCAATCGCTAACAATTTTACTGCAGAAGGTTGCAGTTTATGTCCTCTTCCATTCACACTATCCGGCTTTGTTAGAACTAATTCAATTTTATAATCATGTTCAATTAAATGTTGCAACACACTTCTTGAAATATCTGAAGTTCCAGCAAATCCAATTCTTAAATAATTATTTTTATCCATATATAAAATTTACACCTCAATAAAATTTTAAAACTCAAAATTTCTTATTATTTACAATAAGGTTAGTTAATAACCACCTAAACATAACCATTACAAAAATTTAGTAAAAGTAAGTTTTAACATATAAATTAACTATATTGCTACATTTAACTCTTATTTTCTAAATTATAAAAATATCTTATTTAAACAACTCAGTATATTATTTAAAATATACATTTTGCAAATATTAATATTTCATACATCAAGTTTAATTTTTATTATAATAATCTTTTTAAAGGATTTTATAATGAAAAAATTATTTAATAATAGACATACTTTACTTACTGATGAGTAGAATAAAAATGAAATTTCTAATATTGCTGAATAATTATACTAAGCCACAGTTGATCAATGTTCATCAACTGTGACTTTAAAAATTAAATTTTAAATAGATCATTCAAGTAATTTTGATTTCTTCCTCCAAATAAATAAATATTATTCAAAAGATCTTTAATTATTACACTACCTGTTCTTCCTGTTGGCCAAGATTCTGGTAATGGACTTGCTGGAGTTATATTGACCCATTTTGCTGTAAGGATATTGTTAACTAATGAAAAATTTAACTTCCATAAATCATTTTTAAAAGTTCCATCATTCCCACCAAATAAATAATAATTTCCCGATTTATCTGTCCAAGAGACAGTTTGTCCTCTTGCAGATGGCCATGGTACTGTGATTGGATCTGGGGTTATACTAACCCACCTAGGAACTCCATTTTCAAAATGTAACTCCCATAAATCATTTTTTCTAATATTATCAGTGCCGCCAAACAAATAAACATTACCTAAATTATCTCCCCATACAACACCATTAATTCTTCCAGATGGCCAAGAATCTGCTGATGTATTTACCGGAGAAAATTTAATCCATTTAGGAACTCCATTCTCAAAATATAACTTCCATAAATCATTTTGATAAGTTCCATCAAATCCGCCAAAGAGATAATAGTTTCCTGAAATGTCTGTCCACGCTACGCTACCATATCTTGCGGATGGCCAAGGATCTGTTGATGTATTTATCGGAGAAAATTTAATCCATTTAGGAACTCCATTTGCAAAATATAACTTCCATAAATCATTTAGATAAGTTCCATTGTTGTTACCACCAAATAAATAAGCATTACCTATCCTATCAGCCCAGGCAACACTACCAACTCGTGCAGGTGGCCAAGTCACTGTTGTTGTATCTGGCGGAGTTAAGTTAACCCATGTAAGATTATAACCAGATATTATTACCATCCATAAATCATTTTTAAAAGTTCCATCATTACCACCAAACAAATAAGCATTACCAAAACTATCTGTCCATGATACACTACCAGATCGTGCAGATACATTATGTTTCAAATTTGTCCATGTTGTTGTAGTGGTATTATCTATGTAAGTAACATTAAGGCTCCATAAATCTTGTCTGTAAGAACCATCATATCCACCGAATAAGTATTTATTACCAGAACTATCTGTCCATCCAACACTATTATATCTTGCTGATGGCAAAGATGATGATGGTGGCATTGAATTTGGAGACAATTGATCCCATTGTGGTGTAAGTATATTGTTGACTAAAGAAAAACTTAGCTTCCATAGATCCTGTCTGGAAGAACCATCATCTCCACCGAATAAGTATTTATTACCAGAACTATCTGTCCAAGCAACACTATAAACTCGTGCAGATGGCAATGAATTTGGATTTTGATTCAACCTCTCCCATTGTGGTGTAAGTATATTGTTAACTAAAGAAAAACTAAACTTCCATAATTGATTTAATCGACTTGGGTTTGAATTTACACTATCACTACCACCAAAAAAATAAGCATTACCAGAATTATCTGTCCATACAACTTGACCATATACTTGAGTTGGCCAAGGTACTGCACTTATATCTGTTGGAGTTAATTTAACCCAAGTTGGGATATTATTAGAAACAGTTAACTTCCATAAATCGTTATAAACATTTCCTCCATCAGTTCCACCAAACAAATAAAAACCAGAACTGTCTTTCCATGCTACACTACTATAACTTACAGGTGGCCAAAGTACTGTATTTGTATCTGTCGGAGTTAAATTAACCCAAGTTACTATATCACCTGAAACAGTTACCTTCCACAATTGATTTCCTGGTCCAATAGCACCACTTGATTTAATATTCCAACCACCAAATAAATAAGCATCACCAGAATCATCTGTCCAAGATACACCAAAAGATCTTCCAGTTGGCCAAGGTATTATACTTGTATCTGTCGGAGTTAAGTTTATCCAAGTAGCATTATTGTTTAAAATAACTAACTTCCACAGATCATTTCCGGATAATGTTGCACTTATTTGTCCACCAAATAAATAATGATTACCTAAGTTATCTGTCCATATAAAACTACCATATCTTGCAGAAGGTATTATTGATTGACTAGAAAAACTAGAATCAAAACAATTCACACTTACATTAAAATAATTATTAGTCACACCTGTATTTTGATTTACACATCTTCTATAGTTAGTTTCTGCATAAGTAAAGTTATATTTTATTAATTTCACATAATTATTATAAAACCAATTTGAGAATGTTTGTGTTGAAGCAGATGTAGAGGTAAATGTTAAAGTTTCATTTTGATAGTCAGTTGCTGTATATGAATCTTGTGGTGTTAATCCAGCAACACTTATATTTGCATGATATTGACCTCTACATGCTATAGTTAAATCAGTTTTATCTTTCAAATAAACCATTCCAGTTACTTGGTTATCAGAAATAGAACAAATAAAACTATTGTTATTAGGTCTTTCAGTTATTGTTATACTATATCCATG
>CANGJN010000045.1 GCA_947454215.1 Neisseriaceae bacterium
ATCAACATAAAGATTAACATCATCTATCAAATCCTTAATAATTTTAATAGCCTTTCCATACTCCCTATCTAAATATAATTTATATATAATTTCTTTCTTACTAATAATATGATTTAATAAATCTCTATTGTGTATATCTTCAGATAACATATTATTATAATATTTATCTAAGAAAAAAGATATTCTTGATGCAATATTAATAAATTTACCAATTAATTCTGAATTTATTTTAGCAATAAAATCATCTATACAAAAATCTAAATCATCTATTTTACTACTTGATTTGGATGCTATATAATATCTATAATATTCAGTATTTAATCCTGTCTCGATATATTTTTTAGCTGTAATAAAAGTCCCTCTAGATTTTGACATTTTTTTCCCATTTATAGTCAAAAAACCATGAACAAAAATTCCATCTGGTGTTTTATAACCCGAGTTATGTAATACTGATGGCCAAAATAATCCATGAAAATATAATATATCTTTTCCTATAAAATGAAATATTTCACTACCATTCCATACTTCATTAAAATTTAAATTATTTTGTTTACAATAATGCAATAAGCTACTCATATAACCAACAGGAGCATCTAACCAAACATAAAAAAATTTATCTGTTGTCCCCGGTATTATAAAACCAAAATATGGTTTATCTCTTGATATATCCCAATCTTGCAATCCACTTATCAGCCATTCACTAATTTTATTTTTTGCTTCCTCACTTAGTCTATCTTTAGAGTTAACCCATTGAGTTAAAAATTCACTACACTCACTAAGTTTAAAAAAATAATGCTCAGAAGATTTTATTACTGGAATATTTTTTGACATAAGAGAATAATAATCTTTTAACTCTGTTGCGTTATACGTAGCTCCACATGACTCACAATTGTCACCATACTGATCAGGGGAGGCACATTTAGGGCAAATACCCTTTATATACCTATCAGGTAAAAACATACCTTTGCTCTCATCATACAGTTGACTAATATTCTTAATAACTATTTTATTATTTTGTAATAATTTATTAAATATATCGTATACAAGTTCTTTATTTTCTTCGGAATGAGTAGAGTAAAACTCATCATATGAAATATTAAAATTTTTAAAATCCGATACATGGGAATCATAAACATTAGAAATTAACTGTTCTGGAGTTATTTTCAACTCCTCTGCCTTTAACATTATTGGAGTTCCATGTGTATCATCAGCACCGATAAATAAACAACTATTTCCTATTAACTTATTGAACCTAACCCAAATGTCTGCCTGAATCTGTTCAACTAAATGGCCCAAATGAATTTCACCATTTGCATATGGTAATGCACAAGTAACAATAATTTTCTTCATATCAACTTTTATAAAATTTGTTAAACTTTAAAAATCTATATTAGACAATAAATTTAATACCTGTTTGGGGTAATCAGTTATTATACCATTTACTTCATAACTAATTATTTTTTTCATTAAATTTTCATCATAAGATATATTAGTGCTTTCTGGTAGAGGCCAAGTATAAACTTTAAGCCCTATCTCTTTAGCCTTTAAAACATGATTTAACTCTAAGATATTATCCTCTATCTCAAATGAATAAGCCCCAAGATATTTAATCAATGGAAACAACTCATTTACAAAAGAAGTTTTTTTTATTTTCAACAAATCAGCTATAGCAACTATTTCACTGTTATTAAACCAATTCTGCCAAAAATAAACGGTATTTCGATTAAATAGATAAGCAGTTTTAATGTCTTTATTTTTTAAATTCAATAAATAAAGTATCCTCCAATCAAAAGATTGAACTTTTACTTTGTTTATCAAATTATTCTTAATTATAAATTTATAAATAGATTCAGTCATAACTTCATAAGAATAACACCTAGATGGGTTAATCAAGTCACTTTTAACCTCAATCTGATACTTCATAACCTGATTGGTTTCTTGCCCAACCAATGAAACTATATCTTGTAATGAAGATAATTTTAATTTATGATGCTGTTTTTGATTACTAAAATAACCAAAATATAATGAATTTTTATTTAATCTAACACAGTATTTATTTACAATATCGTCGAAATATAAATTTTTAATTAGAACCTGATTAAGAGCAAATGAATCAATGTCTCTTAAAAAATTATCCTTATTAAAATAGATATCATCATCATTAGTGTAACACAAAATATCAGGATTAATAAAAAAATCATGATAAGCTAATAAAACCTTATCTTTAGTCAAAACAACATCTATATCAATATAGTCTATTTCATAAGTTAAGGATTTTTGAAAAGCAGGCAAAGTATTATCAGGCTCCTCAGATCTTACACCTCTATGCCCAATTACCTCTATATTTTTTTTCATAATAATAGTTTTCTAATATCTTTTAAAATAGAAGACAAATAAGTAGTATATTTGGCCGCTAAAACCCCATCAATTATTCTATGATCATAAGATAAAGATAATGGTAAAATTAACCTAGGATTAAATTTATTATCAAACCATATTGGTTTGATAATGGCTTTTGAAACCCCAAGAATAGCAACCTCTGGTGCGTTAATAATAGGTGTGAAAGCAGTACCACCAATTCCTCCCAAACTAGAAATTGTAAATACCCCACCCTGCATATCATTTAGTTTAAGTTTGCCACTTCTAGCTATACTTGAAAGATCACTAATTTCTTTAGCTATAGTTAAAATGCTTTTTTTATCAACATCTTTAATCACAGGAACAACCAAGCCTTGATCGGTGTCGGTTGCAAATCCTATATTGAAATATTTTTTATAAATTATATTATCACCATCTAATGATGAATTAAATTCAGGAAATTTTCTTAAAGCAAAAAAATTTGCTTTAATCAAAAAAGCTAAAATTGAAACCTTTATACCACTATCTTTATACTCATCATTTATAGATTTTCTAAATTCTTCTAATTCCGTAATATCAGCATCATCAAATTGAGTTACATGTGGAATACTAATCC
Organism: Neisseriaceae bacterium; assembly: GCA_947454215.1. Classification (GTDB taxonomy): domain Bacteria; phylum Pseudomonadota; class Gammaproteobacteria; order Burkholderiales; family UBA11063; genus Aquella. The sequence continues at coordinate 2,975 of CANGJN010000045.1, forward strand.
AATTTTTTGATAGATTATCCCCAGAAATTTTTTTTATTCTAGGTAAAGACTCTATTTTTACTTCTCCAAATTTTGAATAATCAATAGTTAAAGAATCATTATTAAAAACATTTACTTGCTTAGTTTGTTTATTTAAATAAGTGATAACATCTTCTTCTGTAATTCTATTTTTTTCACCTGTACCGATGCACTTGTTTAAATCAACATTTAACTCTCTTGCTAATTTACGAATGGAAGGTGATGCATACACTTTAGAAAAGTCTTGTTGAGGTAAATCTATTTTTCGAGAAGAAACCTCTTCTTTTTTGCGATTATCTGACTCAGACTCATCCTGAAAACTTTGTTTAACATCGCTGATTAATTTCAAAATAGTATCACCTTGATTAATCTTATCTCCAACTTTGACCAAAACTTCAACAACCTTGCCTGAATTAGGTGATGAAAAATCCATACTGGCTTTATCAGTTTCGATCATAATGATATTATCATTTAATTTAATTTCATCATCAATTTTGACATATACATCACTTACCAATATACTTTTATTTACTCCAATATCAGACAATTTTACTTCAATAATTTGAGTCATTAAAACTTCCTTTGAATCATCTTAAAAAAATTACATTTCCCATGGATTTAATTTATGGGGATCAATATTAAACTCCCTCATAGCAGCAGTTAAAATATCAACTTTTATTTTTCCAAGTTCATATAATCCGTATAAAGTAGCAATAACAATATAAAATCTATCTACCTCAAAAAACTTTCGTAATTCCTGCCTAGTATCCGACCTACCAAATCCATCGGTACCCAATACAATATATTTTCCAGGAACAAACTCTCTTATTTTATTAGCATATTCTCGCACATAGTCAGTAGCAGCTATTGTTAAATCACACTGAGTATTTTTTAATAAATTATTTATATAACTTACTTTTCTTTCTTTTTCATGATTTAATAAATTATATCTTGCAACACTAATTCCATCTTTATATAATTCATTAAAAGATGTACATGAAAAAACATTGGAACCGATACTAAACTTTTCTAATAATATTGTAGCAGCAAAAATAACTTCATTTAAAATAGCTCCACTACCTAATAAGTTTACTACACATTTATCCTTAGTTTCATATTTTTTAAATAAATAAGCACCTTTAACAATTCCATCTCTTACGTCCCCTTGCATAGTTGGATGAATATAGTTTTCATTTGTAATAGTTATATAATAGAATATGTCTTTATTTTTATTATACATTTCATGCATACCGTTAATTATAATAACAGCCAGTTCATAATTAAATGTAGGATCATAAGTTATACAATTTGGAATTAATCCTCCTTGAATATGACTATGTCCATCATTATGTTGCAATCCCTCTCCACTTAATGTAGTTCTTCCAGAGGTTCCACCGATAAGAAAGCCCCTTGCTCTTATGTCTCCAGCAGCCCATGCTAAATCACCAACTCTTTGAAAGCCAAACATAGAATAATATATATAAAAAGGAATTATTGGAACTCCATGATTGACATAACTAGTAGCGGCAGCTATCCAAAGTGACATAGCCCCATGTTCATTTATACCCTCTTGGAATAATTGCCCTTCTTTATCTTCTTTATAATACATTAATTGAGAAGAGTCTTCTGGAGTATATAATTGTCCTATATGAGACCAAATACCATACTGGCGAAACATACCTTCCATTCCGAATGTTCTAGATTCATCAGGAATAATAGGAGTTATATACTTCCCAATATTTTTATCTTTAATCAATGTATTCAAAACTTTTACAAATCCCATTGTATTAGAACTTTCTTTTTCAGATTTAATATTAATTATATTATTAAAAACATCTAAATTTGGAATAGTTAAAGAAATTTGTTTAGATTTTCTAAATGGTAAAGATCCACCTAAATCCTTTCTCTTTTCTACAAGATATTTATATTCATTGCTATTCTGATCTAATTTTATTAAAGGTGACTTCATTAGAAGTTCATCATCAATTTTAAATTTATAATAATTTTTTAAATTTTGAATCGATTCAAAAGATAATTTCTTTGTATTATGTGTAATGTTTTTTGACTCACCTTCTCCTCCTAATTCATAACCTTTTATTGTTTTTATCAAAATAATTACGGGCTTTCCTTCATTATTATTAACAGCCTCATAATAAGCATTATAAATTTTGTCAAGATCATGCCCTCCTCTTTTTAAAGCCCAAATATCATCATCTGTCCAATCTTTTACTAACTCTAAGGTTTCAGGTGTTTTACCAAAAAACTTCTCTCTTATAAATTTACCATTATTTGAACGATAAGTTTGATATTCTCCATCAAGAGTTTTATTAAATATTTCTATCAATTTACCACTAACATCTTTCTCTATTAACTCATCCCATCCACCACCCCATACACATTTTATTACCTTCCACCCAGCACCAAGAAAAATACATTCTAATTCTTGTATAATTTTTCCATTTCCAAATACAGGACCATCTAACCTTTGCAAATTGCAATTTACCACAAAAATTAAATTATTTAGCCTTTCTCTTGAAGCTATAAAGATATTACCTAATGTTTCTGTTTCTGAGGTTTCACCATCACCAATAAAACACCAAACTTTTCTATTATCACTATCAATTAATTTTCTATCCAATAAATACTTCATGAATTTAGCCTGATTAATAGCCATAATAGGTCCAAGACCCATTGAAACTGTAGGGAACTGCCAATAATTTGGCATTAACCAAGGATGAGGATAAGAAGATAAACCATTACCATCTGCCTCACTTCTAAAATTCAATAATTCCTCTTCACTAATTCTACCCTCTAAAAAACTTCTTGCATATATTCCAGGAGATGAATGCCCTTGAAAAAATACC
>CANGJN010000046.1 GCA_947454215.1 Neisseriaceae bacterium
CTCCAAAATGAAGTTGAAATCATATGTTCAATCTCTCTCTCTTTGCCATCTTTTAACTTAATTTTAATTTTTGTTCTAATTTTATCAATAGTGGTATTATCACCATCATCCTCATGATTTTCTGTTGCAATCTCTGGATGAGTAAGTTTATAAGAATTAGTATACTGATTTTCATCTAGTGCTATTGGGTCTCCATCCCACTCTGGATCAGCAAAATGTTTATACGCATTAACAAAATCATAAATAGTAAAAAAATCCTTACCATCAAAAGTTCTTGTGCCTCTTCCTACTATTTGTTTAAACTCGATGATAGATTCTACAGGCCTTAATAAAACTATATTTCTTATATTCCTAGCATCAACACCTGTCGATAATTTTTGTGAACTAGTTAATATTGATGGGATGGTTTTTTCGTTATCCTGAAACTCTCTTAAGTACTGCTCTCCTATTTCACCATCATCAGAAGTAACTCGTACGCAATAGTTTGGGTTAGCATTAACTTTATTCTGGTTTACTAGATCTCTAATTAATCCTGCATGAACTTGGCTTCTGCAAAAAATAATGGTTTTTTCATTTTGGTTCGCATTATTTAAATAAATTTGAACTCTTTTTTCTTCTCTTTCTTTTATTTCTATATCTTTATTAAAGTCTTGCTCAGTATATAGTTTATCATTTTCTACTTTACCCTCAATAACTATATCGTCCCTAGTATACATATAATCATCTAGAGTTGTTTGAATTCTTTTAACTTTAAATGGAGTTAAGAACCCATCATTAATACCATCTTTTAATGAATATATATAAACAGGTTCTCCGAAATATTTGTAAGTATCAATATTATCGTTTCTCTTGGGAGTTGCAGTTAAACCCAATTGGACAGCTGGGGAAAAATATTCTAAAATTGTTCGCCAATTACTTTCATCGTTAGCTCCACCCCTATGACATTCATCAATAATTATAAAATCAAAATAATCTTTATGGTATTCTCCAAAATATGGCGTAGAATTGCCATCTTTATCTTTACCACTCATAAAGGTTTGGAAAATAGTAAAAAATATACTGCCATTAGTTGGTGCTTTTCCATTTTTTTTAATTTCATCGGGTTTTATTCTAACTAAGGCATCTTCTGAAAATGATGAAAATGAATTATAAGCTTGGTCTGCTAAAATATTTCTATCAGTTAAAAATAATATTCTTGGTTGTCTTTTGCCATCTAATTTTAAGTTCCATCTTGTTTTAAATAATTTCCAAGCAATTTGAAAGGCAATGGCAGTTTTGCCTGTTCCTGTAGCTAAGGTTAGTAAAATACGTTTTTGATTATTGGCTATGACTCCTAAGACTTTATTGACTGCTATTTCTTGATAATATCTAATCTGCCAATTACCACCTTTATCATCAAATGGTATTGTAGCAAATTTATCTCGCCATACATTTTGTTCGGCAAATACCATACTCCATAATTCATCTGGGGTAGGATAAAATTCAATAAAATTTTCATAAGACGTTTTCATATTAATAGCATAGATTTCTTTACCATTGGTAGAGTATGTAAAATCTAAGTTTAATTTAATAGCATACTCTTTTGCTTGTGCCACACCTTCGTTATATTCTTGCTCATTACTTTTAGCCTCAATAACGGCTAACTTTATACCTTTATATACCAAAACATAGTCTGCTATAATTTTTTTACCTCGTTTAGCACTAGATTGTATTTGACCTGCGGTAATTTGGTATTCTCTAAGGATTTTTGAACCATCAACCACACCCCAACCACATCGTTTTAAGAGTGGGTCAATTAGTTCTGCTCTAGTTTCTGCTTCATTCATACTCAACTCTTTAAAATAATTAACTACTCAATAATATATGATATTTTAATTTCACTATCAATACTTAAGTTTTTACAAATTTTATGCCACTCAACTGCTTTTTGCTTAAATATAAGTGATTTCACTGAAGATAAATTGTTAAGCTTTGTTTTTCTACTTATGCCTAACCAGATACAGAATTTTTTTATCTTAAAATTTTCATAAAAAAGACCTTTCTCAGTTTTAACTTTATTAGTAAGTAAATTTAAAGTATTAATTGCTTGATCAAAAACGTAACTTAATTTTTGTACCGACCCAAATTTAACCGCATAAACAGTTTCATCTTTTTCTAAATCCCAAGCTTCAAATAAATGTTTTTGTGTAGAAGCAAAAGTTTTATCATACAAATTGTATCCATGTTGATTTGATAACAATTTACTAAAATCACTTTCAACCATTTTTTTTATTTCTGCCATCTCATTATTTGGATTTATTTGGATCATATCTACAAATGTATTTAATTGATTTACATATTCTTCATTAAATTCAAACCATTTTCCATCTTGTAAAATAATTTTTTCAGTAGGGTGTAAATATTCTATAATAGTCTTAAAATCTTTTCTGTATGTTGGTCTAGTTTCAGTATAAAAATCTATTTTTATATCAAATAAATCTACATCATTTAGTTTTGCAAAGTTAATAATTGATGGCAAATCTAATGAATCTATTTGTTGAGAATTACTTTTACAGCCTCCTTTAAAAGACAGTTGATATTTATCAGCATTACTAAAATTAAAATCAACTCCTATAATTGAGTACGTGTCCTCTGAAATATTAACACTTAAATCATCACTGTCTAATAGTAGTTTTAATTCATTGTGTAATTTTTCTATTATTTCTTCATCTTTTATATGATTTACTTTTGGTAAATCAAATTTTGATGTTTCTGTTAAACACTCAACAATATGATTCAAAAGTTCTCCAAAATCTAACCAGTTTATGTCTTTTGTAATTAACAGAGAATCACCAAATTTTGCTTGTTTTGAAAACTGTTTTACTTTATCCTCTGAAATTTTAGCACTGAGATAATCAACAGATTCACTAACACTTATATCTAATAAAGTTTTTCTTTGATAACTATTTATAGATCTAGTATTGCTACCTCCAAATCTTCTTGCAGATTTTTGTCTAATATCCTTTGAGTCTGCTATTTTTGTTGCTAAATTTAAGCCAAAGCCAAGCTCACAAAAGGCTTTAGCATAATGGTGTGATTTACCATAAGTTACAGCAAAACAATTTTCAAGATTAGACCAAATAAAAACTCCAAAATACATTTTGTTTCTAATATGTTGGGTTTTTATATCATCTTTGAAATATTTTAGCCAGGGTAATTCAATCTCATCTGGATTATTTGAAAAAAAAAACTCGGTTTTCCATCCATTCATATTTTTGGTAAATACAGATGACATCTTGACATCTAAAAGCTTATTCTTAAATCCATCAAGACTTTCAAGATTTATCTTAAAAATATTTGCTTTCATACATCATCTAACTTTAAATTACCGTTGAATGCTTTTTGGAGTATTGATTTTTTCAGATCTTGTAATTCAATTAATTTCTGCTGATATATAGTTTCTAATTGTTTTGTTTTATCTGATAGTATTGAAAATGTTTTTATAAGTTTTTCTTGGTCTTGGATTGATTTTGGATATGGAATACTTATGCTTCTTATCAGTGGCATATTTAACCCTCTTCTATCATTTCCACTATCACCAGTTATTGTTCTTAACTCTTGATATCTTACTTTTAAATTGTAAAAAATAAATTCTGGCAAAAGTTTTTCTATGTCTTTTGGATAAATACTAACCAGTGATTGATTACAAGTGGCTTTTGTTCTCAACATTGCCACTGTTCCTCTGGTTTTACCTTGTCCATTTAGGGCAATAATTACAGAATTTACTGGAAGAAATTTTGTATTTGAATTTGCCAAGCCTAATTCTGTTATCCTGCCTTTACAATCATATATTTCTATCATATTTACATCACCAGAAACAAGCCATTTAATTTCACCATTATTATAATATTCAGCTTTATTACTACTTGGGGTTCCACCAATCATTAAATTACAAATATCACCTATATTTTTATCTTCCCAATCATCACCCCTATTACTAAAGATACTCTGTAAATAACTATTAAACAATTCTTTGGCATTTTTGAGGTTTTGCTCTGCATGTTGCTTGGCTTGGTCTATTGCAGAAAATGCTTTATCTAAAATGGATACAATTTTTTGTTGTTCTGGTAGTGGTATTAATAAAAACTTCTCTTCTTTATAATCTTTAAAATAAATATGAGGAATTGTGCTACCATTTATATATTTTTCAAAATTCATTCCTAAAAGAAAGTAGTAAAAATATCTTATATCAATATTATCATTTGGAATTAAATACTGTAATGTCCCTATGACAGAAGTAAAGGCATCAAAGATCATGACTTTACCTACACTAGCTCCGTCTTTTATAATTCCAATGTATGATTTATCTTGATGATAGAAACTTACATGTTTAATTAACCCTTTTGCTCCATATATTGGATAAATACCATCAATTTTTTCAATTTTATTTTGAGATATATTTGAAGATGCTTTTTTACACACCTCACCAAGTTTTTTTAATTCCCAACCTTGGTTTAACTCTTTCTTTCGTTCATAAAATACCTCGCCCACCCTAGTAATATGCTCTTTTAATTTATCATTAGAAATATCGTAATAAACAGATAAATCAATCATATATGGTAACAATAGCTCATCTAAATCATCAAAAATATCTATTTGTAATTTATAATCTATGTCATTACCAAATAAGGTTAAATCTATATCTGAACCATTCCTATAATTACCTTTTGCTCTTGAACCATATAATACAACTTTGTCAATTTGTTTATATTTTTTGAATACTACGTGCATCATATCAATTGTTTTATCTGGCAACCCAAATTTCATAAATCTGTCTTTTCTAAAAACCCATTCATTATGACCTGTAGTTTTAAAAACTCTTGATAATAAATAGGGATAACCTCAATGAGTTTTTGTGCAGTATCCTCATTATAGGTATGCGTTGATAAATTACGTGATTTGATCATATCCATCCAAATTTCACCGCTCTCAATTAAGCCTGTTTTAAATGCCTCTCGAGTGGTACCTTTTGAGCCTATTATTCCAGTTATCCCCTGATATTCCAAGTAATCCTTAAGAACATTCCATGCTAACTCATGATTATATTCAAAAACCTGAATAACTCCTTGCTCCTCAATTATAGACAAAACTCTCTGTTGCATTATCTCTATTCCAAATTTAAGCTGTTTTAAAGCACGAGTAAAATTATTAAATCTCTGCTTCCAGCGTATATCTTCATTCATTTAACTATATCCATTATAGAGTTTAATATTTCAGCACTTTGTTTATCTAACAGCTGCATTTCAGCCAATATTGCTTTTGGTTCTCTCAATGTGGCTTCTTGTTTTTTATTGGGGTTTTTAGCACTTAAATCATAAGTGGTTTTATCAATATTGGCTATATCAATATTCCATGAATTATCACTATCAGCATGTGTTTTTTGGAGTTCAATAAAGTCTGCTAAATCATTTTCATTAAGTGAATTAGTTTTACCCAAATTTCTATCTAAATTAAGTTGATAAAACCAAACTTTCCTTGTTGCAAAGCCCTTTTCAAAAAATAATACTACGGTCTTAACCCCAGCACCAGTAAATGTGCCACCTGGTAAATCTAGTACCGTATGAAGATTACAGTTTTCTAATAAAAACTGCCTTAAACCAATTGAAGCATTATCTGTATTACTTAAAAATGTATTTTTGATAACTACACCAGCTCTGCCACCAGCCTTTAATATTTTAATAAAATGTTGTAGAAACAATGATGCTGTTTCACCAGTTTTGATAGGGAAATTTTGCTGGACTTCTGCTCTCTCTTTACCACCAAATGGAGGATTAGCTAAAATTACATCATATCTATCTTTTTC
>CANGJN010000047.1 GCA_947454215.1 Neisseriaceae bacterium
ACGTTCTTCAATATCTTCATATAAACATGATTTATGGAAATTAACAATTTTAAATAATATTCCTACATGGACTAATATTACACCTAAAACACTACCAGACTCATGGCCATCAGATAGAGCAAATAGTACTATATGGAAAGATATTTATGGAAATGTTTATTTGTTTGGTGGGTTTGATGGCACTAATTATCTTGATGATTTTTTTGCAATTTAGTTATAAATACCTTTCACTTATACAACTTTTTCGATGAAATATTTGGAATAACTTAATTTTTTTCAATAAAATAAAATATTTTTATTACTAAGATGCATTATTATGTGATATAATTTTAATCTAATTTTTATAGAAATACATTATGCTTAAAAAAGAAGATTTATTAATTATACTATTACCGAATTATAATACGTCAAATACAATGTATGTCTATTATGTCTAAAAAAGTTTAATTATAACCAAAGATACTGGTTCCTTAACTCATATAAGTAGTTTACCTATTCAATCTTTGTTATAAATACCAATATAAGTCAATGGCTTATTTAAATAGTACAGCCATGGTTAGATAAGATTTGGTGATAAGTGAGAGATACTAAATATTTAATTATTATATATGAATATTTAATGGTATAAATACAGTATTATGTCATTTATTTAAATTTATCAATTTATAATCAAATGGAGTATGAATGAATAAAGTTATTGCTATTAACAGTTATTATATATATTATTATTTACTATGAAAATTATTATTTTAGATAGAGATGGCGTCATTAATCAAGATTCAACTAATTTCATAAAAAATGAATCAGAATGGATTCCAATACCTGGGAGTTTAGAAGCAATAGCCAAATTATGTAAAAATGGTTATACAGTGACTGTCTGTACTAATCAATCGGGAATTGGTAGAAATTTATTTACTTTGGAAGATTTTGAAAATATTAATCGTAAGATGAACACATTAATAAACTCATTTGGAGGAGTGTTATCTGGTATATTTTATTGTCCTCACACAGATCAAGATAATTGTTATTGTAGAAAACCTAGAACTGGGATGATCTTAGATATTATTAGAAAGTTTAATATTGATAATGTATCTAACTTGTATATGGTAGGAGATAGTTTAAGAGATTTAATCGCAATAAATGCGGTTGGAGGAAAACCTGTGTTAGTAAAAACAGGAAAAGGTAATGGAACAGTTAAAGATTTGTCAATTCCTTCAAACACTTTAATCTTTAATGACCTCTATCAGTTTACGCAATATTTATTAAAAGAAAAAAATTATGAAACACAATGAAACTACTTTAATTATATTTTTCCGTTCAACGATAGTATGGGTTACTATGGCTTTATTATCAGTTATTTATTGTTTTATTGGCATGTCAATTTTAGGACTACCAGTAAAAAAAAGATATGCTGTTATGAGAACTTGGGCTTCTGCCTTTATTATTTTGACTAAAAAAGTGTGTAAGGTTAATTATATTATTAGAGGCAGTGTTGATTTAATTAAAGCACCTATGATTATTGTTTCTAATCATCAGTCTATGTGGGAAACTGCAGGTCTTACTCATATTTTGCCAAGTCATGTTTGGGTTATAAAAAAGGAACTTCTTAAAGTCCCTTTTTTTGGTTGGGGTCTTGCGACTCTTAATCCTATTGCAATTAATAGATCCAGAAGAGGTCAGGTAACAGCTCAAATTTATTCTCAAGCAAAGAAAGTTGTTAAACAAGGATTGTGTGTTTTATTTTATCCTGAAGGAACTAGATCTAATGCTGGTAAGATTAATAACTTTAAACTTGGTGCGTTTAGATTAGCAAAAAGTTTAAATCTTCCTATCGTTCCTGTAACACATAATGCGGGATATGTTTTACCTAAGGGGGGATATTTTATTTTTCCTGGTACAATAGAAATTATTGTAGCAGCACCAATTTATAATATTGAGGATGAAAGTGAAGAGTGTTTAAAAGATCGAGTAGAAGTTATAATAACTAATAACTTAAATACTATAAAGCATAATGGATAAACATGCATAGATTTTATGTAACAGATAATTTATTTGTTGATGAAACATATGTCGCTTCAAAAGAATTTATTAATCATTTTCGTGCCTTAAGATTAAAAAATAATGATAAGATAATAGTATTTAATGGTGATTCTTATGAATATGAGGCTATTGTTATCAAGGTTGATAGAAATGAAATTTCTTATCTTATAGTTAATAAAATAAAAAAAAACTTAACTCAGAGTGTACAGATAGATTTATTGTTGTGTTTAATTGCAAATGATAAAATGGACTTGGCAATACAAAAGGCTGTTGAACTAGGTGTAACAAGTATCACACCAATAATAACTAAAAGATCACAAAATATAGTTATAGATAGAATTAATAAAAAAATTGAACACTGGAAAAGGATTGTGATTAGTAGTTGTGAGCAGTCTGGGAATAACATTGTACCAGAAATTAATCCTCCCCAAAATTTTAATAGTTTGATTAAAGAGGATTATTTAGGGACTAGAATAATTTTATCAACAACAGAGAGTAATGACAATTTAAGATTATATGATAAAACAAATAAAATTCAATTATTAGTCGGTCCAGAGGGTGGTTTTGAGCCTGATGAAATGTCTCATGCCATAAATAATTATTTTATTCCTATAAAAATAGGGAACTTAATTTTAAGAAGTGAGACTGCGGTAATTGTGGGTATAACTTTTTTTAAGTTATTTTTTGATAATTGTTTTAATAATGATAAGGTGAAAAATGAGTAGTTCAATTCGATCACAAAATTGGTTAAAAGATGCATGGAGCATTGCTAAACCATATTGGAAAAGTAGTAAAAAACTCAAGGCAGGATCACTATTATTGGCAACTATTGTTTTTAATTTGATGTCTGTTTACATAACTGTATTAATTAATAAATGGTATAATAAATTTTATGCATCAATACAACATTATGATAAAAAAGCGTTTATTTCCAGTTTGTATTTATTTTCAATATTTGCCTTTACTTTTATATTTTTTCAAATTTGCGCAAGCCTGATAAGAAAATTTCTTGAAATTGATTGGAGAAGATGGCTTACTGCATATTATATAGATAAGTGGTTTGCTAACCAATCCTATTACAAATCTAGGTTTTTAGATAAAAAAATGGATAATCCAGATCAAAGAATTAGTGATGATATTAATGATTTTATATCTTTAACTTTAGATTTGACTCTTGGATTAATAAATTCATTAGTAACATTATTATCTTTTATTACTATATTGTGGTATATTTCTGGAAGTTTACCAGTACATATTTTTGGCCATTATTTTAATGTAAATGGTTATTTGGTATATATTGCATTGGTGTATACACTGATTGGAACTTATATAACCTTTAAAATAGGTCGACCAATTATAAAACTTAATTTTTTACAACAAAATTATGAGGCAGATTTTCGGTATAACTTAATCAGAGTAAGAGAATATAGTGAAAATATTGCTTTTTATCAAGGTGAGAAAGAAGAAGGACATAATTTATTCAATAAATTTAATATAGTAGTTAATAACTTTGTAGCTATAATATATAGGCAAATGAAAATTGATATATTTACTAATATTTATTCACAGATTGCCGTTGTTTTTCCATTTATAATTTCTTCATCTCGATACTTTTCTAAAGCCATTCAATTAGGTGATTTAATGCAAATAAATTCTGCATTCAATAGAGTTCAAGATTCATTGTCATTTTTTTTATCATCCTACAATGTTTTAGCAAATTGGCGAGCAGTTATGGATCGGTTAAATGGATTTCAAGATGATATGGAGAACACTCTAAAATTACCATTTCATAAAATAGAATTTAGTAATAATCAAAATAATTTGACAGTTAAAGATTTAAGCATCTTATTACCTAATAATAAACAAATTTTAAATCTATTAAATTTTTCTCTTAACCCTGGAGACAAGTTATTAATAATAGGTAAATCTGGTGTCGGTAAAACTACTTTATTGAGGGCAATATCTGGAATTTGGCCTTTTTATACTGGAAAAATAACTCTTAAAGAAAATATTAAAACACTATTTATAACTCAAAAACCATATATACCTGAAGGCAGTTTCAAAGATATATTGTGTTATCCAATGTCAGCTGAAAAAATTGATAAAGAAATTATATTAAAATTTATGAGATTATGTGAACTATCAGCTTATATAAATGTATTAGATAGTGTTAAAGATTGGAGTAACTTATTATCTATAGGTGAGCAACAAAAAATTAGTTTTTGTCGAATACTTTTAAATCAACCAGATATAGTGTTTTTAGATGAGGCAACTTCTGCATTAGATGAGGAAAGTGAATATTTATTATATGGATTATTAAATACCCATCTAAAATATAAAACTATTATTAGCGTAGGTCATAGAAAGTTAATAATTAAATGGCATAATTGTTTATTAAATATGGATAATGGTTGTAAAATGGAAAAATTAAATCATGAGTAAGCTAAACTTTAATGAAATACAACAAGATATTGAAATTTTAGATCAAATAATTAAAGATGATCTATCCTCAAATGTGGTAATTATAAATACTATAGCTGAGCATATTGCGTTTAACCGAGGAAAAAGAATCAGACCAATAATTACAATTTTATGTGGTAAATTATTAGGTCATCAGGAAGGGAAATTATTGCATAAAATGGCTGCAATGATAGAATATATACACACTGCTACGCTTCTGCATGATGATGTAGTTGATGAGTCCGACTTGAGAAGGGGCAAGAAAACTGCAAATTCAATATTTGGGAATGCTGCTAGTATTTTAGTTGGAGATTTTATATATACTCGCTCATTTCAGATGATGGTAGAATCTAATTCTATGCCATTAATGAAATTAATGGCAGAAACAACTAACAAAATATCCGAAGGGGAAGTTTTACAATTATTAAATATTGGGAGAATAGATCTTACCGAAGAACAATATTTTGATATTATTGAGTCTAAAACAGCTGTTTTATTCGAAGCATCAGCAAGGATTGCTGCGATTTTATTAAATTCTGACCAGCATATAGAGAAACTTCTGGGACAATATGCTAAAAATTTAGGAATTGCTTTTCAGATAATTGATGACATTTTAGATTATATAGGAGATTCCTCTATTATGGGTAAAGATCCTGGAGATGATTTACAAGAAGGTAAGATTACTTTACCAATAATTTATTTACTTCAGAATGGGACAGAGGAGGTAAAAGACATAATAAGAGACAGTATATTAAACCATGATATTCAAAAATTACCTGAATTAGTGTCTCTAGTAAAAAGTAGTCAAGGAATTAATTATTGTCTTAATTTAGCAAATGAATATATTAATAAAGCCATAAAGTCTTTGGAGCCTTTTCAAGACTCATCATATAAAAAAATAATGATTGATATAGCCCTACAATCAATTAATAGAATTAGCTAATAACTTTTGGAGTCAACATCTTGGCATTTTGGATACAATATCTTTTTTCACTCTATTATCAATCTGCTTTTAAAAAGTTTTTATAATGGTTTCAATAGTTAATAAAAAACTATATTTAATTATTATATTTATTAATAAATTTTTTTATTTATTGTCTTTAACTGGACTTTGGCCATTTTTTTAAAAAAATCAATGTTAGCCTATAAAATAATGTATAATAACATACATAATTTTTTTAGTGGTTACCAAAATGACAAACTTACCTATTATTATTTTATCAATTTTATCATAATTTTCTCATATATTTACAAAACCTACATGGATAAAGGCTCAAATATTGCTTATTGATGCCATTATAAC
>CANGJN010000048.1 GCA_947454215.1 Neisseriaceae bacterium
AATATTTGAGTCTTAACACTATATGGTTTTTGTTAATGTGTGAAAAAATTCTAATAAAGTTGATAAAATAATAGGTAAATATATTATTTGAATAATCACTAAAAAATATATTGTAAAATATTATTATATATGATTTTTTAAGCAAACATTTAATTTTTTTTATAAAAAGCCAAAGTCTAGTTAAACAAAAATGTTGTTATCTTGATTCTTGTCAAGTGTTCACAATTTTAATATATTTACACCTACTTAGGATAAATTTGATAAAGACAACTCTATATTGCAGATTTTAGTTACCAAGAGATTAAAGATATATTGCCATACTATATCTCATAAGAAATCTAAAAATAAAACTTTAACTGAAAAAAGAAAACATAATAAATATTTATCTTCAGAGTGCTACTTAAATATGTTATTAGGAAATTGAAGATTTTTAAAATAATTAGTTCTAAGATATAGGGGTAAAATATTCAATAAGGCTTTTGATTGCGTCAATATATAATTTTGAATTAAATTAATAATCACATTGAATCTTTACTAAAAATAAACGAAAATCTAGTTTGTTTTTAAAACTATTTTCAAGACCTTCTGCTCTTAACCTAGGTTGTAGATTGATAATTTATTATTTTAATTGCTATTTCTTTAATAAAATTATAATCGCACAATTATTTTTTTTAATTCTTTGGTTATTACAGTAACATTAATATCTTATTTCAACTGAGATTAATACATCATTTTTGTTTATCAAGGAATGTTTATGTCACTGAAATATAATTAAATATAAATCGGGCTAAATATAATTATATCATATTTTATTAGATATTAAAAGGGGGGGTAGTATATTATGTGCACTTCATACGTGAATATGTGTAAGAGTTTAGAGATTCCAACAACAAATTAGATATACAGTATATTAAATTTTGTTTTTATGTTATGTTAAAAAATTAAATTATTAGATGTACTTCCATAGAAAATTTTTATAAGTTAAAGGTTCTAATCCCGACAGTCGCATATTCTATTGTATCAATAATAGAAATTATAGTAGTTTATTGAATAATTATGGTATAATATTGTTAGTAAAAATAAACAATAATAGAAACTTATATAAGATTGTTAAATCGATGGTTTTTATAAAGAAATTTTTAGTTTATTAATCTTTTAATAAAAATATTTGAAAATTTACAAAAATTATATATAAATTTAATTAAATCAAAATGTTATATTTTTAAAAAGAAGTGCGGAATGTCGGATATATTCTGAAGAAATTATTATAATCATAGAATAGGGAAATTATTAAAGTAATTTAATAATAAAACTGAATTAAGAGAAACTGGGTGCAAAATATTATTAACTATAATTTGGGTATCAATGGTTAATATAGTTAAATATTCATCCAAATTTTTTTACATATATATAATTATATTAATCTGAATTAAATAGAGATAGGATTAATCTGTTAGAACAGCAATGTGGCTATTTATTGTATATAAAAAATATAAAGTAGTTTTCTAAATTAAAATCTTTCAATATGCTATTAAGGAATAAATTTAATTATTGGAGTTTTAGTTATTAGACTTAATTTAGTACGAGCATCATGTGGTTTGATTTCTAAAACTCAGCCATAAGGATTAAATTTAAAAATTTTTATTAGAGGTTAAATTGGAAAAAGAAGTTAAAATAAATTATGAATTACTGTCTTCTGCAATTAGGGCGTTAACCATAGATGCTACTTCAAAAGCTAATTCTGGTCATCCTGGTATGCCAATGGGAATGGCAGAGATAGGAGTTGTTTTATGGAGAAATCATCTTAATCATAATCCATTAAATCCTAAATGGATAAATAGAGATCGCTTTGTTTTAAGTAATGGTCATGGCTCAATGTTATTATACAGTTTACTGCATTTAACTGGTTATAACTTAACTATAAATGATTTAAAAGAATTTCGTCAGTTTAAGTCAAAAACTCCTGGGCATCCTAAGAATAGATACACGGAGGGTGTTGAGACTACCACCGGTTGTCTAGGTCAAGGTTTGGCTAATGGTGTAGGACTAGCTTTAGCAGAAAAATCATTGGCAGCCGAGTTTAACAAAAATGAATTTAAAATAATAGATCATTATACCTATGTATTTGTAGGTGATGGATGTCTTATGGAGGGAATTTCTCATGAGGTATGCTCATTAGCAGGAACCTTACAATTAGAAAATTTAATTGTGATATATGATAGTAATGGTATTTCAATTGATGGCGATATTTTAGATTGGTTTGATGAAGATGTAGAAAAAAGATTTCTTGCCTATAATTGGAATGTAGTCAATGTTTTAGATGGGCATAACCCATCACAAATTGATTCTGCAATTAAACAATGTAAACAAAAGAATGGTAAGCCAAGTTTAATAATTTGTAAAACTATAATTGGAAAGGGATCTCCTAATAAAGCAGGTACAAAAGAAACCCATGGAAGTCCATTTAATTCTGAAGAAAAAGACTTAATAAGAAAACAAATAAAATGGGATTACGATCCTTTTGTTATTCCTGAAGAAGTTTATCAACAATTTGACTGTACCCAAAAAGGTTCACAACTTGAAGAACATTGGATAAATTTATTTGAATTATATGAGAAAACTTTTCCAGAATTTGCAATAGAGTTAAAGCGTCGCATAAAGATGGAGATGCCGCAGAACTTTAATGAAATAATTCTGAGAGGTATTGAAGCTGCTAAACAAAATGGAAAAGACGCACCAACTAGAAAGTCATCAGAGTTTGCAATTGAATATTATTCAAAATTTCTTCCTGAATTGTTTGGGGGATCTGCAGATTTAACTGTTTCTAATTTAACAAAATGGTCTAATGCCAAACTTATAGGAAGGTCCAATGATTTTATCGGTAATTATATTAATTATGGAGTAAGAGAGTTTGGAATGAGTGCCATGTTGAATGGCATATTTTTATATGGTGGATTTAGACCTTTTGCTGGTACTTTTTTAATATTTTCAGAATATGCAAGAAATGCTGTTAGAATGGCTTGCATAATGAAAATAGCACCTATATTTGTATATACTCATGATTCTGTGGGTGTTGGAGAGGATGGTGCTACTCATCAGCCAATTGAACAAATAGCATCGCTGAGATTAACCCCAAACATAAATGTATGGAGACCTTGTGATATTGTAGAATCAATGGTTGCATGGGGTGTTGCATTAAGTCAAAATAATACACCAAGTTGTTTAATATTTTCAAGACAATTAGTAAAATTTATTCAAAGGTCTGATTTAGTTATTCAAAATATATCCAAAGGTGGATATATTTTGAATCAAAATAGTTCACAACCAGAGTTAGTAATTATGGCTACAGGTTCTGAAGTAGAGTTGGCAGAATATGCTTATGAAGAGTTGAGCAAAGAGAACATTTTAGTTCAATTAGTTTCAATGCCTTGTTTGGAAATATTTAACAACCAAGATGAAGGTTATAAGAATTTAGTATTAGCAAGAAAAACATCTAAATTTATTGTATGCATAGAAGCTGGAGTTTCTGATCCTTGGTATAAGTATGTAGCAGATAAAAAAGGATTGATTCTCGGTATCAATACCTTTGGAGAGTGTGGTACAGCGAAGGATAATTTTGAATATTTCGGATTGACTCGAGAAAGTGTATTAAAACAAATAAAAAATTTTATTTCGTAGAATAAAGGTAGTAATTATGATTAAAAAAATATTAAGATATTTAGGAAGTGATATTGCAATTGATTTAGGTACTGCAAATACCATAGTTTATCTAAAAGGTAAAGGTGTTGTCCTAAATGAACCATCAATGGTTGCATTAGCTCTAGATAAAGGTGGTTGGAAAAAAGTTGTAGCAGTAGGTCACGATGCTAAAACAATGGAAGGTAAAACGCCAGGCCAGATTAATGTAATTAGACCTATGAAAGATGGTGTAATTGCTGACTTTATCGCAACAGAACAAATGATAAAAAGTTTTATAAAAAAAGTTAATGAAAAAAAAAGATTTCTATCTCTTCCTCCAACTATAGTTATTTGTGTTCCTTGTGATTCTACTCAAGTTGAAAGAAGAGCAATAAAGGACTCTGCTCTGGCAGCTGGAGCTAAAAGAGTTGAAATAATAGAAGAGGCAATGGCAGCTGCCATTGGAGCAGGACTTCCTGTGTCTAAACCTAATGCATCTATGGTAGTAGATATTGGAGGTGGGACTACTGAAGTTGGCGTTATTTCTTTAGGCGGATTAGTTCATGCTAAATCAATAAAAATTGCTGGAGATAAAATTGATGAAATAATTTTAACTTATATTAAGTTTAAACATGGTTTATTAATTGGAGAACCAACAGCAGAAGATATTAAAAAGAAAATTGGTTCCGCTCATCCTTCTACAGATGAGGGAGATATGACAATAAGAGGTAGGAATGTTTCTGAAGGACTACCACGAGAAATAATTATTACTTCCAAGGAGATTAGAGAGGCACTCAAAGAAACTTTAGATAAAATAGTGGAAACAATTAAACTTGTATTTGATAAAACTGAGCCAGAGTTATCTGCAGATTTATTTGAGAATGGATTGACATTGACAGGTGGAGGTGCTTTACTTAAAGGATTAGATATTTTGATTAAAGAAAAAACTGGTTTGAAAGTTACCGTCGCTGATGAACCATTGTTATGTGTTGCCAAGGGATGTGGTATTGCATTAGATTATTTAAATAATAATAAAATATTTTTTCTTAGAATTGAATGATAAAATAAAATGCAAATGTACCGAATAAAGTTTTTTTTTATATTTATGGCTTTAGGATTAATCTTACTAGACAAATTTTCTTTAATTAGTGTCATAAGAGATAATATTGCTATATCAACCCATAAAAATATTAATAATTTTAATTATAAATTAACCTATTACCCTAAATGGTTTTTTTTACAAAAAAACAAACAACGGGAGTTGGAATTAGAAAATTTTAAATTGCATAAAGAGGTTGAAAAATATGTTGCTTTAATTAATATACAAAATAATACAAACAAAGATAGAGGTCAAATAGATGAACTTAATTTATTAAAAAATGTCTATTCAACTTATAAAATTATAGTTTCAAGAATAATTATTGATGTAAATTACCTTATTAATAATAAGTTATTATTGAATATAGGAAAGTCTAGCGATGTTTCTGTGGGTGATACAGTTATAAACAAAGATGGAGTAGTAGGACAAATAAGAGAAGTTAGTTCGATCGCATCAGAGGTATTTTTGATCACAAATTTAGATTATAAAATCTATGTGCAAGATAGTTTAACTAAAGTAAGAATGCTTTTACAAGGGCAAGGAAATAATCAGTTGATAGTAAAATATATGAATAAAAAAGATAAAGTAAAAGTAGGCGATATTTTAGTTACTACTGGTTTGGATGACTTATATCCAGCTAATTTACCCGTTGCAAAGATAACTAATGTTTATTATGCTAATAACGGTTTTAACACTGCCATATGTAAACCTTTGGTTGATTTCAATAAATTGCAGTATGTTTTGGTTCTTAAAAATGAAAAAAAATAGATATTTGCAAATAATTTTATTTTTACTCTTAATCCTGAGTGAAATTTATATCAATAATGCTTCAAAAGTATACATAGATTTAATTGGAGTTTTTTTATTGATTTATGTTATAAATTTTTCTTTGTCAATTCAAAATATGATTTTAATCTCGTTAATAGCTGATTTAATTGGATTTTGGTATTTAGGGACACATTTATTGGCTATTATTATTGTAAGTATGGTGACTGAT
>CANGJN010000049.1 GCA_947454215.1 Neisseriaceae bacterium
GTTACTACTCAGGGTTGTCTAACATATTGAATTATTCTAAGTATTAATAAATATATTATTAGATATATTAACTTTAAACATGCTGTAATAATGAAGATATTTTAAATTAACTGGAAAATTTTCTAAAAAATTAGTTACTACTCAGCAGTGATTAACTATTTTATTTGTTTACAATTCTCTCAATCGGAAAATAGACTTTATTCAGTAAATAATTTAAACAATGCTATAAATACTGCATTATAAAAATTTATACTATATAGTAAATTTTGATTTTTTACAATAAAAACAGTATGTTAATACTGATGAGGAGTAACAAAAATTATCTAATAGATATCTTTCGTAACCCCAAAAAACAATATAGAATAATATATTTATAGTGTTTAATTATAATTTTGAAATGGTATTAAATTAAAAATCTATCTCTTTTTCAAAATTATTATCGATAAACTTAAAGTTCATACTTACCTTTATTAAAATCTTTTCTATATTATAATTGTTTTTATTAAACAGCCTTATTAAGCTTTCACTAGAATTTTTTACAGTGGTTAATATTTGCTGATCACATACAAATATTACCACTAAATTATCCTTTGAATCATATGCACCAACTCTTGCAAATCTACAAACATTATTAGGAAGGTAATTAATTAAAATCTTATTCAAATCATCTAATATCTCCATTAATGACTTAAATCCAATAAGGTTATTTTCATTAGAATATATTTGTTCAAAATTGAGAAATTTAATCATGATAGTCTTTTTTAATATTACATTCTAACAACGCCCATCCATCTAAAATTTCTAACACTGTAATATTAAAAAATTTATTATAGACAAGAATAACTTCTTCAACTTGATGTTCTAAAATTCCAGTTAATACTAATTTACTTTGAGTTAAATTATACAACGTTTTTAATAAAGAGATAATTGGATTGAGTAAAATATTAGCTACAACATAATCAAATTTTTCTTGTTTTAACTCACTTGAGTGAATAAAACTAATTTCTACATTATTTTTTATTTTATTCTCATTACTAACAATTATAGCTTGTTCATCTATATCTGTACCAACTACATATTTTGCTCCAAATATTTTAGCAGCTATTGCTAAAATCCCAGATCCACAGCCATAATCTAATAATGAATTAGTTGGAGTTACATTTTTAGATATCCACTTAAGGCACATAAAAGTAGTCGCATGAGATCCAGTACCGAAAGCTAAACCTGGATCTAAAATAATCTTTTTAACATTTGATGGAGACTCATGCCACGATGGAACAATATAAAAATTAGGTGTTACTTCTATTGGTTTAAATTGATCTTTAGTCATAGCAACCCAATCTTGATCATCAATAAGTTCTAACTCATAATCAATTTTAATACCTAATAGTGTTTCTATAATATTAACTTTTTCAGCAACATTCGTATCATGAAAACATAAAACTTTAACCCTACTATGTTGCCAAAATGATTTAATTTCTATACCTGGTTCATTAAATATTGGCTCTTCAAATTTATTTCCATCATTTTGATCTTCAATAGTTACAGAAATAGCTTTAAGACTATTAAATAAATCAGCAATTATATTTGCTGTTTTATTATCTGTGTTTATAATTAATTGTTTAAATTTATTTTGAGTCATATGATATATTTTTTAATGCTATTAATTTTTCTAAATAGTGAATCGATTGACCGCCCTCAATAAAATTTCTATCTTCCAATAATTTAAGATGTAAAAGTATATTACTTTTTATTCCACTAAAATTTGTTTCTAAAAGAGCTGTTTTCATTTTATTAATAGCTTCTAATCTTGACTCACCATGAGCAATAATTTTACAAATCATAGAATCATAATTAGGTGGCACTGTATATCCAGAATAAACATGCGAATCAACTCTAATACCATTTCCACCACCAAAATGACACTGATCTATTTTTCCTGGTGATGGAATAAAATTAAAAGGGTCTTCTGCATTGATTCTACATTCTATAGCATGGCCTGACATTTTTACCTGATCTTGTTTATACCTTAATTTTTCTCCACTAGCTATATATATTTGCTCTTTTACAATATCGATTCCAGTAACCATCTCAGTTATAGTATGTTCAACTTGAACCCTAGTATTCATCTCAATAAAATAAAATTGTTCATTTTCATATAAAAACTCAAATGTTCCTGCCCCTCTATATCTCATGGCTTTACAAGCCTTAAGACAAGATAAACCAATTTCTTTAATTAACTGTGGTTTAATATTTATTGCTGGAGCCTCTTCTATAACTTTTTGATGCCTCCTTTGCATAGAGCAATCTCTTTCCCCTAAATAAATTGCATTTCCATATTCATCCACTAAAACTTGTATTTCTATATGCCTAGGATTAGATAGAAATTTCTCTAGATATACACCATCATTCCCAAATCCAGATAATGCTTCACCTCTTGTTATCTCTATTAATTGAAGCAAGTCCTCTTCTTTATATACAACTCTCATTCCCCTGCCACCACCACCAGCAACAGCTTTTATAATAACTGGATAAGTTAATTTTTTTGCTATTTTTAATATCTCTTTGTCATTTTTATGTGGGAGTTCTCCATCAGATCCTGGAACTGTTGGAACACCTGACTTTGTCATCATTTCCTTAGCTTTAACTTTATCACCCATCATGGCTATATTTGCAGCTCTTGGCCCAATAAAAACAAAACCACTCTCTTCTGCTTGGTGAGCAAATTCAGCATTTTCTGATAAGAATCCATATCCCGGATGTATTGCTTGAGCATTTGTTATTTCAGCAGCAGCTATAATTGCAGGGATATTTAAATAACTTTGGCTGGCTCTTGCTCCACCAATACATACAGACTCATCAGCCAACTTGACATATTTAGCCTCTCTGTCTGTATCGGAATACACCACTACTGACCTAATACCTAAAGCTCTGCATGCCCTTTGTACACGGAGTGCGATCTCACCCCTATTTGCTATTAATATTTTTTCAAACATTATTAATTTCCACCTATTCTACTATAAATAAATTTTGCCCAAATTCAACTGGTGCTCCATCACTAACTAAAATTTCTTTTATTAAAACCTCATGTTCTGCCTCTATTCTATTCATTAATTTCATTGCTTCTATTATACATAAAACTTGACCAACTTTTACTTGTTGCCCTATTTCTATAAATGATGGTTTTCCAGGGCTTGGACTAGAATAAAAAGTCCCAACCATTGGTGACTTTATATACTTTACATCAACTACATCAGGAGTGACTATAGTTTCAATATTATTTTGATTATTAGCATTAGAATTTTGTAAACCACATCCGATATTTTCTGGTTGAATCATATGAGTGGATGATGACTGATTAAACATTTCTGAATTTATATTTTTACCAAATGCTGATATTTTAAGTCGATTTTCTCCTTCATTTATTTCTAATTCAGCTATACCTGATTCTTTTACTAAATCTACAATTGCTCTTATTCTTTTAATATCCATAAATTTATTCCTTATTTAATAAATATTCTACTGCATATATCATAGCTAATTTATAACTATTTTCACCTAATCCAGTTATAACTCCAACTGCAATATCGGAAAAAAAAGATTTATTTCTAAATTCCTCTCTAGCATAAACATTTGATATATGTACTTCTATAAATGGTACATTTATAGCCAATAATGCATCTCTCCACGCAATACTTGTGTGGGTATAACCTGCAGGATTTAATATTAAAAAATCAGCAGGATTTTCAATTACGTCTTGAGTCTTGGTTATTAACTCACCCTCATAATTACTTTGAAATATTTCTAAATCAATACAGCTATTAGTTGCAAACTCACTTAATTCATGATTAACTTCTTCAATATAAAATCCACCATATACATTAGTTTCTCTTATTCCAATTAAATTAATATTCGGTCCATTAAGTATTAAAATTTTATTTCTTCTATCTACCATTTAAACTCTTTCAGCACTATTAAATTTTGATAATATAATATAACATCAATAATGAATAGTACTTTTAATATTTTTACACTTATAAAAAGGTTTTACTTAAAAAACTTATAATAGTATTTTCAATATAATTTATTAAATTAAACCCTCACCATAAAGATAACATTTTTTGTTTATATAAGCATAAAATTTATAATTTTTTATTTATACCTATATGTCTTTCAAATAATTTTAATCTATTATCTGCTGCAAACTGCATAATGAAATTAAAAACACTAGGTCTTTTTATTTCTAACTCCTTTTTAACAGCCACACAATTCATATTTTCAATCATCATCGGTCGTAAATAATTAGAATATGAAACCTTTTGATTATCAAAAACAGCCAACATCCCACATAATCTATCAACCCAATCACTTGGTCTAAAGATATTCCCATCTATAGTTATACCTTCTATAATAATTTCATCTGGAAGGCAAGCTTCCTCTTCGATCTGAGTTATTTTTTCTTGATTCATTTTTAACTTACTAACACCTTAAATATTATTCTGCTATAGTTTAAAATTATACTTAATTATATTAATATATTTAAATACTTAGAACTCCACAGAATTTTTATAAATTAGCTAACATTTAGTATTGGAAACATTATTTACTGGTTTTTCAATATTACTCTCTTTTAAATAATGTCTTTTTTTTCACATAAGGTTTTAATATAAAGATTACTACCCAGTATGATGAATAGTATCAGTATTATTAAATAATTGTTTGTCAAATTTTCAAATTAATTTATAATATCCTAATTAATACTAAATGTATAAATTCAATATATCTAAATTTTAATGATGCATAAATTGATACAATATTTCCTATATTTTACTATAATATGAATATATAAGTAAAAATTTATCAATCTTTATGACTATTTACCAGATTTTTGAAAGTCTGTGGAACTCTAAGTTAAGTATAAAATAAATAATTTATAATTATTGTTTTAATTAAAATTAAACAATAATTATTGCTACTCTATATTCACTAACTAAAAAATTAAAAGTTCTACATAACGATTTAATAGTCATAATCTCTATTCCAATCATATTATTTTAAACATTTACATGTAATTCCATTTTGATAAATAATTTTTTCCCTGTACCTATAATTAATAAATCTGGCTTAGAATTAATTATTTCTGACAAATAATTTAAATATAAATCACTTATATTGTATATTGGATTAGCATTTTTTATAGTTGTATTAAAAATTATACTATCATTAATCTTGATCTTTAATTGTGACTGATTAATCTTTGTATTTATTCCATTAACTTTCTGAAGGATCATGTACCTTCAATAGCATAGCACTTTCCTTATTAATTAAAGAATAATTACCATTAAAAACTAACTATAAAAAACATTAGAATGCATAATAGTTGTAATGGCAGATATAACTTATTTCTTATTACCTAATGATAAATACCGCGAGTTTCCATAAATTCTATAACATTAAAGTTTATCGATTCTATTAAGTCTGTCATAAATTGCTTTTTTATTGAGATAAAGTATGTTATAATTTTGTTTTTATGTTTAATTAAAAAAAGGAAATGGTATTATTGTAAATTGCTATTATTATTACTACTCAGCAGTAGTTAGTCCATTGATATCATTAGATAATTTTTTTTAGAAAACTTTCAAGTTAATTTTAAATATCCACATTATTATAGCATGTTTAAATTTAATATATCTGATAATCAACCTATTAATTTATTA
>CANGJN010000050.1 GCA_947454215.1 Neisseriaceae bacterium
ACTCAAGTGATTACTACAATTAAATATTGTTATAACTAATATTTAATTTCTTATAGATATGTTAATAAAATTAACTTCGATTTATAATAAATAACCTTTCTGTTGGCTTGTAATAAATAATGTAGGAATTCTATGAATTTAATAATTAATAATTATGATATAATTTTTTTAACAATAATTTTTATATCCACAATTTTTGCGTTGTTCAAAGGAGCGGTATCAGAATTATTATCATTATCTGTTTGGTTACTTGCAATTATTACAACAAAAGATTATGGTTCAATATTTAACAAGTACTTGCTTAACAGTATCCCAAACACTATGATCCGAACGATTATTATTTTTATTTTATTTTTTATATTATACTCAATATTAATTACGATTTTGAAAAAGATTTTAAAAAAAATAATTAAACTTATAGGGTTAGGTAGTTTAGACTTTCTTTTAGGTATTATTTTTGGTTTTATTCGAGGAGTTTTGATTTGTTCAGTTATAATATTATTTATTGAAAGTATGCACCTAGATCCTGCTAATAAATGGAAGCAATCAAAACTGAGTTTTATTTTATTACCTTCCATTAATTGGATAAATACAACAATTTCTCAAAATGTTCCTGATACATCTAAAAAATTAGTTTGAAAATAAATTTATTCCAATACTCTCAATCTAGTTAGAGATTCAATTTTTAACCTAACTACTTAAATGAACCCTTATTTAGAACAAGCCACTTTTGTCTTTCATACCCCTTCCAAACTTGAATAAATCAAAAAAATACTTAGATTAAAAGTTTACTATTAAATTATGATTATTCTATCTTATCAATATCCAATCTTTCGCACTGTTTTTAATCTACGGATTATTGTAGTGGGAAAATGATCTCTAATATAGTATTAAACTTTAGCCATTAATTTAGGCTATTTTTTATATTGTAAATAAAATATAAATTAAATGATAGTTTCATAGGTAGATACTGTTGATTTCAAAAATCTACCACTAAATTAAAAGTTGTAAGACTTGAACTTATACCATTTCCCTAATTAAGTTTACCATGTTTATACTTAATTTTTATTACAGAAAATTATTACTACTCAGCAGCATTAACATACTGTTTTGATTATAAAAAATCAAAATTTACTAAATTGTAAAAATTTTTATAATGTAGTATTCGTCGCATTGTTTAAATTATTTACTGAATAAAATCTATTTTCCGATTGAGATAATTGCAAACAAATCAGTTAGTTAACCACTGCTGAAGTAACAGAAAATTTGAAAATAAATTTATATTTTAAAAAATAATGCAAAAATTAACTTTATAATGTGGGGCAATTAAAATAGGGAAATGGTATTATTTATTAAATAGCGATGCTATTATATTTGTCATTATATATAATTTACGAGAAAGGAATAAAAATGTTTTCTTTTAAGGGTTAAATTGAACCAACAAAAACCTTTTGTTGATGATAACATTGTCTAGAGTATTTATGAATGTTGTGAAATCATAGAAGTTAGGTTTCATTATGCCATATTCTTAATTTAGTGTCTATACATTTAACAATATATTAACAATAAATATTATTTTATTTATAAATTTAATGTAATAAAAATCAAATGCAAATTAATTGGTTTTTATAGCATATTGAATTATTTAAATATTTAAATAGTTTAATATGTATTTTTTAATTTATATTGTATAATATATAAATTTAATGTATAATATCGTTATTTACAAACTTTTAAGGATAATTTATATGTTTTATACTCTTGGTAATTCTATAGCTGTAGTAAAACCAAATCAACCTGTTTTAGATTGGCTGAAAACCATTTTTAGTGATATTGATTTATCATTGGATAAAATAAGGTTAGATGTTAATTCTTACCTACTACCAGAAGTTGAGGAAATTGAAGATGGAATTAATATTATTGATGAAAAGTATGATGAAATTTTTTACCTAGAACTGTCTTCATGGACAGAAGATGAAGAATTATGGCCTAAAGATTTGTCTCTAGAAATGTTTTGGCAATGGTTTGATGTTGAAATTATTCCAACAATAATTGATATTTGTGAGCCAACTGATTCTATAAATGAGATTAATACTCCGACTTTACACTAGTAAATTTTTTTCAAATATGAAGTGCAGATTAAATCAGTATTGGTAAATTTAATGAAAATATCCTAAACTATTTTTATATATTTTTGCTTAAAAAACATACTGTTAAATAATTGTTTGCACTTCATTTAGAACAACAACCACTTTAAGAGATATTTAATTATTTATTTTTGTAAAAACTTGTTATGAATGAATTAGATTTAATAATAAAAAAACTTTCTCAAGTAGATAATTATTTAGTTCCCTATGAAAGTTGTCAAGAAATTATTAATAGTTTATCTATTAAAGTAAATTTTCCTATTATATTAGTTGGTGGGACAAATGGAAAGGGCTCTGTTTGTAGTTATATATCCTCTATTTTAATTGCAGGAGGATATAAAGTTGGTCTTTACACATCCCCACACTTACTTATTTATAATGAACGTATTAAAATAAACAACGAAGACATACCCTCAAAAAAACTTTTAAATATATTAGATGAAATAATTTCTCTTAATATTAATTTAGGAATATTTAAAACCTTTACTATCGCTACCATGAAGTATTTCATAGAACAAAATATCGATATAGCGGTTATAGAGGTAGGCGTTGGCGGAGGTAAAGATATAACTAATTTATTTGAACCACTAATTAGTGTTATTACAAATGTTTCTTTAGATCATTGTGATACTTTAGGAAATAATATAGAAGATATCGCACAAATAAAATCGCAAATATATAGAACTAACAAAATAGCAATTTATGGTGACCTAACACCTCCCAAATCTTTAATTAATTATGCTAAAAAAATAAATAGTAAATTAATGATTTTGAACCAAAATTTTGGCTATCAAATAAATGATAACAGCATGTCAATCTGGGTTGCAGACTCTTTTTTCCATTGCATTCCTCTTCCATATTTAAGAGGAAAGGAACAATTTGAAAATGTAACTACCGCTATAGCAGTAATAAAATATTTACCACATGATTTCCATATAGCATTGCAGAATATTAAAGAAGGTGTTATTAAAACAAGATTAAAAGGAAGGTTTCAGGTAATTCCAGGTGAATTAGAAATGATAATGGATGTTGCACATAATCCTAGTGCGGTTAATAAATTGATTTCAAATGTCTCATCCTTAATTACTAAAAGGGAGAATATTGCAGTTTTTGGAATAGCTTTTGATAAAGATTATACTGAGATTATCAATATTTGTAAAAATCACTTCACTCTATGGTATATCTCTAAACTAAGTACAAATAAGGGATTAGATGTTAAATTAATTTACGAATTATTAATTCTTAAAGGCTACAGCAAAGACAAAATAATTCTTTGTGATAGTATTAAAGAAGCATTTATTCAAGCTTATGATTTCGCAAATAATTTTAAATCAAGATATCGCATCATTGGATTTGGTTCATTTGATGTTGTAAAAAGTTGTTTAACTACTCTTAAAGAAATGAGTTATTAATGCAAATAAATTATAATAAACAATCCTCCGCAACGCATAAGTCAGGCTCTAGATCAAGTAAACAAATAAAAACCAAATTGTTAGGGAGTATAATTTTATTTATTGTTGTCATTATGGTATCTATAAGAATCTGGACAAATATAAATTATAACGCTCTCAATAATCAAGAAATAAAAGTTACAATAATCAATAAAAATACCCAACCTACACATCCAAAGATTATTAATAAGCAATCATCTGTTGTCAAAAATTCTAATCCCAATCCAATTGCTAATAATTCTATTCCGGAACCTACTACTAATAATACTGAAAAGATTATAAATAATACTAAAACTGAAAATATAGATGAACAAAAAAGTATTTCACCAGACAATAATCTTCAAAATAAAAAGTATGACACTTTTAATAGTTTAAAAATTGATCCTAAAATTATAATTGATAAAGTTAAATCAAAAAATCCATATGATATATTAAATGATATTAAACCAGTTTCCAAATACTATATTCAATTAGCGAGTAGTACTAATATAGATAAAATTATTAACATCCAAAATAAACTTGCTAATAGCAATATAAGATCTTCTATAGTAAATGATAATTTATCAAAACAAGTTATCCATAAATTGCTCACCGGACCTTATTATTCTATGGAACAGGCATCACATAAGTTGACTTATATTAAAAACTCATTAGAAAATTAAATATTAAGATATTTCCACTCTAAGATATTGTATTATTTCCTGAGGTCTATAATTTATTCTTAATCAATTTCTATATATCCAAAAACGTTGAATTAAATTTCAGTCACAAAGCTGGTAATTTAGGAATAGAAATATTTTCTAGTAGTTTAAATGTTTTTTTAAGTAATGGTATAGTGTACTGTTTAAAATAACAAAAATTTAATTTAACACTAATTTGTGTTAGGTTATTACTTTTAAGAAAATCGAGGAATATCAATAGATTTCTTTGCTCTTCCTTGGAATAATCTTGTTTGAATCTATATTTTGATTTATTTTCCCCTCCACCT
This sequence comes from Neisseriaceae bacterium, assembly GCA_947454215.1. Taxonomy (GTDB): domain Bacteria; phylum Pseudomonadota; class Gammaproteobacteria; order Burkholderiales; family UBA11063; genus Aquella. The sequence goes on from CANGJN010000050.1 coordinate 4,587, forward strand.
TAGTAATGATTATTATACTTTATCATTCCTTTTAAAAATATAAATTATATCATTTTTTAATCAATAAAAAAAATTTGATTTATTCTTGACTAATTACACGGTATAAATAGTATAATAATTTTTTAGATCCTAAAATACCCAATTAATTTGCAAACCAACAGTACTTATTTTATGTGTGAGGTTATATTTTTTATTATTCAAAAGTTGATTCACATACCTTTTAAGTATTTAACCCTTAATTAAGAAAACTATGGTAAATAAAAAAATATTTTTATTTGGAGCATCATTTAATCCGATTCATATAGGACATATTGAAATTGTCAACAAAGTATCTCAACTATTTAATTCCAAAGTGGAACTCTTGCCAAACAAAAATCCTGATTATAAAATAAACACAATATCTAGTATACATAAATTAGCACTTATTAATTTAGTTATTAAAAAATTTAATAATTTATCTATTAATTATACAGAAATAGAACATTCTAAATATATGAGCACTTATGAAACACTTACATTGTTAAACAAAACATATCTCCATAAGAATATTTATTTTATCATTGGATTAGATTCTTTAATATCTATTGATACTTGGAACAATTGGATTGAATTATTTAACTTATCTAATTTTATTATTTTTAATAGACAAGGAAGGTCTTTATCAGAAATAAAAAATCCATTATTATTAAGTATTATAAAAAATAAACAAAGAAATTTAACAGCGATTCATGATCATACACAAATAATGTTTATCGAATATACTCCTATTAATATTTCATCTACAGAAATTAGACTAAAAATAAAAAATAAAGAAGATATTTCTAAATTTTTAGATCCTGATGTTGTAGATTATATATTTTCCCATAAATTATATATGTAAAGGTATATACACATGTTATACATTTGTGCTACACCAATTGGTAATCTTGAAGATATTACTTTAAGAGCTATTAATATTCTAAATAAATCGGATATTATATTATGCGAAGATACGAGGAGAAGTCATATTCTATTTAATTATCATAATATCAAGCCTAAAAAAGTTGTATCTTTGCATGAGCATAATGAAAATGAGGTAACTAATAAAGTAATTGAAT
>CANGJN010000051.1 GCA_947454215.1 Neisseriaceae bacterium
GATACTATAACGAATGTCGAAGAAAATTTAGTTTAACTACTTATTAATAATCTTTAAATGACATCATAATTGTTTTATTGAGGTATTATATTTTAAAAGAGTTTATTTATACAGTTTTTTTATTGATAAATTACACGATATTAATTGTCTGCTATAAATAATATTTTAAATTTTTAACTTTTAATTTATTGATTAAGTAAAAAATTTATTATGTTACTTAAATAAAATATAAAAAAATTATACATTGGATTATGGATTTTTTAATTAGTTGACCGAAATGAAAATTATTTTATTTCTAGAAGAATATAAATTTATTAAAATAGCAACATCTAAATTTTAATAAAAGGATATAAATGATATATTATTTAATTGTCATTTTTTGGTTGTAACAATATTTTTCAATTGCAGAAAAATATTTAATCGACTATTTTAATTTTAATCAATATGATCCATTAAATTGTAAAATTGAACAATTCAGAAGTCAAACAATACCACTTCCATTTATGAAATAAAGAGAAAAACTTATTAATTATTGACTTACTAAACGTGTAAATTGTGTTGATTATCCTGATAAAAAAATATTAGTAAATACATTTGGTATTATATGATTCAAAAACAGTACCAGAAAAAAATTTCTATTAATAAACAACCACTTTATTAACCAAAATTGGAACTAACTGAACGTTTATTGGGATATATTAAATAGAAATTAATTAAGAATAAACTATGTACATTATGATCAGAAGATAATACCTGTTCAAATTACAAACATTTGATCATGTAACTATTTGTTTATTTAAAATGTGAAAGGGTATTATTCTGTATAGTTATGATATTATCTTTATCAAAAAGATTAAAATTAGTTAAACTTTAAGGTATAAGATATAATTTAAACAATTTACTAAATTTATGGGTTTTAAATTAATGCAAAAATTATTTAAAAATATTATGGTAAAGGAATAAGGTCTTGTTTAAAAGTTTTCTAAAATGTTGTTTTTGTGATAAAAATGACAAGTTAATCATTACATGTCATTACTATTTACATTACAATTATATTAATAATTGGTTCTCTCTAATTCTAAAGGTAAATTATGGATATAGATAACATCTCAATAGTACATTTAATTATTAATTCTAGTATCTTTGTTCAAATAGTACTAGGAATTTTATTGTCTTTCTCTATAGTATCATGGAGTATTATTTTAACTAAGTCTATGTATCTTAGTAAAATTAGGTATGAGACTATGATATTTTTAAAACAGTATTCATCTTCATTAGGTGTTTCTAATTTATATAATATGATATCTGGTAAAAGTACAAGAAATTCAGTTGTGGCTGTTTTTCATCGTGGTATTAGTGAATTCAATAAATTAAGTAAAAAAGGAATTATTGATAGAGTATTAATATTGCAAAATATAGAAAGATCATTAGAAATAGCAAGAGATACTGAAATTGATAAATATAATCTAAGTTTAGGGTTACTTGCAACTTTCGGCTCAGTAAGTCCTTATATTGGTTTATTAGGTACTGTATGGGGAATAATGCATTCTTTTATAGGTCTTGGATCAGGTGGACAGGCTACTTTATCACAGGTTGCACCAGGAATTGCAGAAGCTCTGATAGCAACCGCTGCAGGTTTAATAGTCGCTATTCCAGCTTATTTCTTTTATAATAAGTTTACTGGAGATATAGAGCATTTAAGTAATAAAATGGATATGTTTGGTAATGAGTTATTAAACTTAATAAATGAAAAATTGTTTGAAAATGAAAAGCGTTTGGATACTAAACAATGACATACGATGTAAATGAAATTGATAAGTTTGATAATTTATCATATTCTTGGTGGGACAGTAATGGTGAATTAAAAACTTTGCATCATATAAATCCAAGTAGGGTTAATTTTATAAAAAAATTTGTAGATTTAACTAATAAGAAAATAGTTGATGTAGGTTGTGGAGGCGGAATTTTATCCGAAGCTTTATCATTAGAAGGAGCACATTTAACTGGAATAGATTTGTCATCACAAGCAATAGAGGTGGCAAAATTGCATTTATATGAAAGTAAACTAAATATTGATTACAGATGTTGTCCATTAAATGAATTTGCCTTACAAAATATAAATAGTTATGATGTAGTTGTTTGTATGGAAATGTTGGAGCATGTAACTAATTATGAAGATATAATAAAACAATGTAGTTTAGTTTTAAAGACAGGTGGAATGGCTTTTTTTTCAACTATTAACAGAGGATTTAAGAGTTATATTCTAGGGGTCTTAACAGCAGAATATATATTAAAAATAATTCCTAAAGGTACTCATGATTATGTTAAGTTTATTAAACCTAGTGAGTTAAAAAATGTTTTAAACAGGTATAATATGCAAATAATTGATATAAAAGGTTTAACTTATAACCCTATAACTGCTAATGCTTTTTTAAGTAATAATGTTGATGTAAATTATATGGTTTGTTGTAAGAAAATTTACTAAAAACATAACAAAGATATTATATGTCAGAAGTACTTAGAACTTGTATTGTAAACGTTCCTGCAAAAGTTATTTTTGATTTGGTTTGCGATATTGATGATTATCAGAATTTTTTACCTTGGTGTAATAATAGTAAAATAATACTAATTAATGATAATATTGTTGTAGGTAAAATTGAGGTTGAATATTTAAAGATTAAAATGAGTTTTACAACTAAGAATACTAATATAAATAATGAAAAGATTCAGTTTAATTTAGTGGAGGGCCCATTTAAATTTCTTCATGGGTATTGGGATATTCTCCCTTTAGATATTAGTGGAAGCAAAGTTACTTTTAGTATTAAATATAAACTTGTAAATGGTTTATTGGAAAAAGTTATTGATCCCGTATTTAATATTATTTGTAATAGTATAATAGATTGTTTTATTAGGGAAGCGAAAAAAAGAAATGTTAATTCAGGTTGCTTATGCAAACAAGATACAACAAAAGGTGATTAGTTTAAATGTTATAGAAGGCTATAAAGTATTGGATGTCATAAGGTTATCGAATATAGATAAGTATTTTAAAGAAATAAATTTAGATGATGATTCAGCCTTATTAGTTGGAGTATATGGTAAGAAAATTGATTTGTATACTTATGAGTTACAAGATGGTGATAGAATAGAAATTTATCGGCCACTGTTGAAGACTCCTAATCAAAAAAGATTAGAGCGAATGAATCAAAAGACCAATAATAAATAACAAACAGCTTATGTACTTAGCCATGGTAAATATTCTGTATATGAACCAAAAGAGATGGTTGAAGATAATAAAAAGTTAATTAAAGATATTTTAGAGGTAATTTTAAAACGTTATGAATTTGATTTATCTGGATTTACAATTAAAGAGTAAGATACAATGAGTAAACAGGAATAAAAACAGTTAGGTGCTACATTATGGACGATAGCAGATAATTTGCGAGGTGCAATGAGTTCAGATGACTTTTGTGATTATATGCTCTCCTTTTTGTTTTTATGCTGCCTTTCTGATAATTATGAGAGTGCCGTAAAAAAGAGTTAGGCTCAAATTATCCAGATAACAGTGATGCCTCGAAGATTGCACCGATTTTGATGCTATATGTCAAATATTATCTAATTAATTTGCAAAATTTATAACAATAAAAATAGTTTTAAAAATACATAATTTTTTGCAATTAACTTACTACTTTATAGGGGATACAAATTATCTATATTATTTTTTTACAAGTTAAAATGTTTATAGTTAGATAAGTTGTTATATAAAATTAAATTTCGGAAATTTCACATGCAAAAATATATTTTATCTTTAGATCAAGGAACAACATCTTCAAGAAGTATTCTTGTTAATAAAATTGGAGATATTGTTGCGTCACATTTTATAGAAATTAAACAGATTTATCCGTCTCCTGGATTAGTTGAACATGATCCTATTGAGATATTAAATAGTCAATTAGATTCAGTAAAATTTTTATTACAAAAAAGTAATGTAAATATTGAACAAATACTTTCTATTGCTGTCACTAATCAAAGAGAAACAACGGTTATGTGGAATAAAAAAACAGGAGAACCTGTTTATAATGCAATTGTATGGCAAGATAGAAGAACTTCTGATAAGATAAAACAGTTAAAAGAAAATGGCTATGAACATATTTTTAGAAATAAAACAGGACTAGTTTTAGATTCGTATTTTTCTGGAACTAAAATACAATGGATTTTAGAAAATATTAAAGAAGCTAAAGAATTATTGCAGGAAAATAATTTACTATTTGGTACTATAGATTCGTGGTTAGTTTGGAATTTAACAGGTAAGAAGTATCATGTAACGGATGAATCTAATGCATCTAGAACTATGTTGTTTAATATTCATACGGGAGAATGGGACGATGAACTTTTATCAATATTAGATATCCCAAGGGATATTTTACCTCAAATAGTTGGATCTTCTCAAGTAATAGGTGAAACATGTTATAGTATTTTTAATAAATCTGTTCCTATCTCTAGCATAGTTGGTGATCAACAGGCAGCAACTTTTGGTAGTTTATGTTTAAAGCAGGGAATGGTTAAAAATACATATGGTACTGGTTGCTTTATGTTAATGAATACTGAATCTAATATTTTCCCTTCTACAAATAATCTATTAACAAGTACTTTGTGGAAGATAAAAGATAAACGCCAATATTGTTTAGAAGGTGCTGTTTTTACAGGTGGTGCTGTAGTTCAATGGCTCAAAGATGGTTTAAAAATTATAGAAAACTCTTCTGAGGTAGAAGAGTTAGCACTTAGTGTACAAGACAATGCAGGTGTATATCTAGTACCCGCTTTTACTGGGTTAGGTGCACCATACTGGGATCAATATGCAAGAGGTACTATTGTTGGAATAACTAGAGGTGTGACACAAGCTCATATTGCTAGAGCAGCCTTAGAGTCTATTGCTTTTCAAGTAAATGACGTTTTAAAATCAATAGAAAGTGATTCAGGTAAAAACGTTACTATGCTTAGAGTTGATGGTGGTGCTTGTAAAAATAATTTTTTAATGCAGTTTCAAGCTGATATTTTAAATATACCTATTGAAAGACCAGTTTTTTTAGAATTAACTGCATTAGGCGCAGCATATTTATCTGGTCTAGCAGTTGGTTACTGGAGTAGTATAGAGGAACTTAAAGGTGTTTGGAAACTAGATAAGATTTTTATCCCATCAATGAGTGACATCAAAAGGGAAGAACTTTTATCTGGTTGGCGAGAAGGTGTATCTAGATCTTTGATGTGGGCAAAAAATGAATCAAAATTATGATGTTATTATTATTGGAGGCGGTGCAACTGGTCTAGGCGTTGCTATAGAATCTGTCTCAAGAGGTTATAAAACTATTTTATTTGAACAGGAAGATTTTGGTAAGTCTACTTCTTCAAAATCAACAAAATTAGTGCACGGTGGAATTCGATATTTAGCTAATTTAGATTTTAAATTAGTTAAAGAGGGCTTAGAGGAAAGATATTTTTTTATTAATAATAGTCGGCATTTATCAAAGGTACAGCCTTATCTTATTCCATTTTATTCTTATAAAAACAAGATCAAGTTCACTATAGGAACTTTTTTATATGATCTATTGGCTTCTAGATACAATATTGGAAAAAGTAAGTCAATAAATGCTAATGATGTAATCAAATTAGCC
>CANGJN010000052.1 GCA_947454215.1 Neisseriaceae bacterium
AATTCAAGGTATTTGGTGACCAGGGAATTTCTACTGTTAGAGGTCTGTTAACAAATATGTTTGAAGGAAAACAAATTTCAGAACATGATATGTTAATTGCTGAAAGTGCTTCATATGTGATGTGTGGAGGTAATGTGGAAAAAGGAACTCAAGTAACTGAAGATTGGGTATTAAAAATAGAAAAACAAAAATTTGTTGATTTAACAGAAAAACCTAAAACAGGAGAAAGAATTCAACATATTTTAGAAACTGGAAAACCATTACGTAATTAATTTATATAATTAAGGAAATATAAAATGACAAGAAAAGTATATATAATTGCAGCTCAAAGAAGTGCTTTAACTAAAGCAAAAAAAGGAGGGTTTTCAAAAACAAGACCCGATGAGTTATTGGCTCATATTATAAAAGAAACTGTTAAGAAATCTCACATAAAAGTTGAAGATATAAACGATGTTGTAATAGGTTGTGCTTTTCCTGAGGCTGAGCAAGGTTCTAATGTTGCAAGAGTTGCTGCATTATTATCTGGTTTACCAGATAGCGTTCCTGGATTAACTGTTAATAGATATTGTAGCTCAGGTTTGAATTCAATATCAATAGTTGCTAATGCTATTGCTAATGGCGATTATGATGTGGGCATAGCTGGTGGTGTAGAATCTATGAGTTTAATCCCAATGGGAGGAAATGATTGGAGTGTTAGTCCTAAGGCATTCGAGAAAAAGGAAAATGAAGCCATTGCATATGGAATGGGTCTTACTGCAGAAATGGTTGCTGCTGAATGGAATATTTCAAGGGAAAGTCAAGATAAGTTTGCATTAGAAAGTCATATAAAAGCTATGAAAGCCATTGAAAATGGTTTTTATAAAGAAGAAATAACTCCTTATGAAGTTATTCATAGAACTTTAGATGAAAAAAAATGTGAAATTGTTGAAAAAAAAGTAATAGTTGAGGTGGATGATGGAGTAAGAGCTGATACCACATTAGAAACTTTAAGTAAACTTAAGCCATCGTTTATGGAAAAGGGTAGTGTTACAGCAGGAAATAGTTCTCAAATGACAGATGGAGCTTCAGCATTAATTTTGGTTAGTGAGGATTATTTAAAGAAAAATAATCTTAAGCCTATCGGAAGATTATTAAGTTTTGCTGTAGTTGGTGTTCCTGCTAGAATAATGGGTATTGGTCCTATTAAAGCGATTCCTTTAGCTTTAGAGAAAGCAGGTCTAAAACTTGAGGATATAGATTGGATTGAACTTAATGAGGCTTTTGCTGCTCAAAGTTTAGCAGTAATAAATGAATTAAAACTTGATATTAATAAAGTTAATCCATTAGGTGGTGCTATATCAATGGGGCATCCATTAGGAGCTACAGGTTCAATTTTATCGACAAAGATGTTACATGGGCTAAGAAGAACAAATAAAAAATATGGAATAGTAAGCATGTGCATAGGAACAGGTATGGGCGCAGCTGGTGTTTTTGAGGCTTTATAAATTTTTTTAATATTGGAGTAAAAATGGATAAAATCTGGTTAAAGCACTATCCTGATAACGTTAGAGAAAATATAGAGTATACCGAAAATGATTTATATTCTTGGTTAGAAAAAACAATAGAAAAATTTCCAGATAATAAAGCATTTACATGTGATAACGTAAGCATAACTTTTAGAGAGTTTAAATTTTATGTTGATAATTTTGCAGCCTCTTTGCAAAAATTAGGAGTTATTAATGGTGATAGAGTAGCAATTATTATGCCGAACTTGATTCAATATCCAATTTCCGTATTTGGAGTATTAAAATTAGGCGCAATTGTTGTAAATATTAATCCATTGTATACTACTAACGAAATTGATTTTTTGCTTGAAAACTCAGGTGCTAAAGTTGTTATTGTTTTTAATATGATGGCTCATAAATTAAATACTTTATATGATAAATATAATGTTAAGCATGTAGTGGTTACTCGATTACCAGATTTGTATCCATTTCATAAGCAGGTTATTTTCAATTTTACTATTAAATACATTAAGAAAATTAATATTGATTTTAATTATAAGGCACATGATTTTAAAATATTAATAAATACTTTACCACTAGAGTATAAACATGCTATAATAAAATCAGATGATATTGCTTTTATTCAATATACTGGTGCTACTACTGGAAAACCTAAAGGTGCTGTATTAACACACAGAAATATAGTTTCAAATCTATTGCAAATATATGAGTGGTTAAATGCTCATTTTGATTTAACCCTCAAATATGTGGTGATTGATGCATTACCTTTATATCACATATTCTCCTTAACTGCAAATTTATTAACATTTATGTTTTATGGTAGTGAAAACGTAATGATTCCTAATCCAAGAGATACAAAGTATCTTGTTAAAATTATGAAACAAAGTAAATTTAATGTTTTTAGTGCTCTTGACACTTTATTAAGTTTATTATTACTTTCTAAGGAATTTACTAAAGAACATTTTCCAAATTATAAGTATGGAATAGCTGGGGGTATGTCGTTAAGAAGTTCAATCACAAATAAGTGGAAATTGGTTACGGGTGTTAACTTATCAAATTGTTATGGTTTAACCGAAACATCACCTGCCTTGACTATGAATAAATTTACTAATGAGGAGTTTGATGGGTCAGTTGGATTTCCAATTTCATCTACAGAAATTCAAATAAGGGACATTGAGACATTAAAGGTATTATCTATCAATGAACATGGATCAATATGGGTTAGAGGTCCTCAAGTAATGAAAGAGTATTGGAATAACCCAGAACAAACAAGTTTAGTTTTTGATAAAGATGGTTGGTTTAATACCAAAGATATTGGCTATATGAATGAGTGTGGGAAATTATTTATTTCTGGTAGAGTGAGTGAATTGGTTATCGTATCTGGGTTTAATGTTTATTCAGCAGAAGTAGAGTCTGTTTTAAATGGAATAGACGAGATATTAAATTCTGCAATTGTAGGTATACCAAGTGAAAAAACTGGGGAAGCTGTAGTAGCCTTTGTATTGTTTAGAAAAGGAATGTCCTTAACAACAGATGAAATTATTTTAAAATGTAAGGAAAAAATTACATCATATAAAGTTCCAAAAATTATATATGTATTAGATGAACTTCCTAGGACTTTGGTTGGTAAAATTGATAAAAAAGTTTTATTAGAAATTGCATTAGAAAGAAATAAATAATTATTAAAGAGGTTTAATTTTATGAATACTTGGTTTTTAATTGGTTTTATCTTAATTACATTATTTGTAATTTATCATAAGCCAAATTTATTATTATGGTCAATAGTTTCTTTAATTTATTTAGGTTTTGTATATAAATTTAATTTTATTAATTATTCAATTCTTACCTTTACAATAGTTTTAACTCTTACTCTATTTATAATTGTTTTTTTTAATATTAAACCACTTAGAAGAATATTATCAAAATGGATATATTCTAAAGCAAGAACAGTTATTAGCGGTATATCTGAAACAGAAAAGTTAGCTTTAGATGCAGGCGATTCTTGGTATGAAAAAGAAATATTTCAAGGTAAACCTAATTTTAATACTTTACATAATGTTCCAAAATATACTTTAACAGAAGAGGAAAAACATTTTTTAGAGAATGAAACTGTAGAATTATGCAAGTTAATCGAATTTGACAGAAGAAATACAGTTAATGAGAACGATCTTTCTGTTACTGTATGGAATTATATTAAAGAAAATAAATTTCTTGGTTTAGTCATTAAAAAACAATACGGTGGTAAAGGATTTTCTGCAGCCGCTCATTCTGAAATTGTTTTAAAGATTTCAACTAGATCTGTTGCAGCGGCAATTACAGTTATGGTTCCTAACTCTTTAGGACCAGGTGAGTTATTGTATTATTATGGAACAGAAGAGCAAAAGACTAAATTTTTACCTCGATTAGCTGCTGCTCAGGAAATTCCTTGTTTTGCTTTAACTGGAACTACAGCTGGATCAGATGCAACCTCAATCCCTGATAAGGGTATAGTTTGTTATGGTGAATTTGAAGGAAAAAGTATTTTAGGTATAAAATTACTTGATATTAATAAAAGATATATTACCCTAGCACCAGTTGCTACTTTAGTTGGTTTGGCTTTTAAATTATCAGATCCAGAGAATTTACTAGGTGGAGTAGGTAGGGAAGGAATTACTTGTGCTTTATTGCCCTATACTCATAATGGTATGGAAATAGGTAATCGTTTAAATCCTTTAAATCAATATTTTATGAATGGTACTATTAGAGTAAAAGAATCATTTATACCTATTGATTGGATTATAGGTGGCCAAAAAATGGCTGGTGAAGGTTGGAGAATGCTTGTAGAATGTTTGTCTATAGGTAGGTCTATATCATTGCCTGCTTGCGGTACTGGTGCTTCTTTATTTACAGCTTTAATGACTTCTTCTTATGCTTTAATTAGAGAACAGTTTAATACTGCTATTGGTAACTTTGAGGGTATAGAAGAAAGATTAGCAAGAATTGGTGGACAAGCTTATATGTCTAATGCTACAAGACAATTTACTGTTGGATGCGTAGACTCAGGGATAAAGCCATCTGTTGCTTCAGCAATTTCAAAATATCATTTAACTGAAATGGGTAGAGATAATATTAATTCTTCAATGGATATTCATGGAGGTAGAGCTGTTATTGTAGGCCCGAACAACTATCTTTCTGAAGCATATTTCTCTAATCCTATCAGCATAACAGTTGAAGGTGCGAATATTATGACTAGAAATTTATTAATTTTTGGTCAAGGAATGATGCAATGTCATCCATATTTAAGAACAATATTTGAGTCTATTATGGATACTAATCAGTTTTCAAAATTTGATGATGCTATATTTTCATATGCAGGATCTATGACACAAAATAAAGTTAGAGCTTTTTTTCATGGGTTAACTGCTGGTTTATTTGCTAATGGTTATAAGCAATCTAGATTTAATTGTAAATATAAAAAAATCACCAGAATGGCTTCTGCTTTTGCCTTTGTTACTGATTTATGTATTTTTTTCATAGGTGGAGAGTTAAAGCGTAAAGAGAGAGTCTCAGCAAGACTCGGTGATGTAATGAGTTATTTATATATGGCATGTGCAACTTTAAAATATTTTAAAGATAACGCTGAACGTGAAAGTGATGTTAAATATGTTCAATGGACTCTTGATCATTGTTTATATAATAGTCAGATGGCTATTATAGAAGTTCTTAATAATTTCACACCAAAATTTACTGCTAGAATAGTAAAATTCATTTTATTTCCTTATGGTTTACCATTTGAAAAACCTTCAGATAAATTAGAATCAATGATTGCAAAAGATTTATTATCAAATTCTGAAACTAGAAAAGCTTTCAAATCTATGTGTTATATTCCAAATATATATGAAGATACTTTAGGTAGAATGGAAGTTACTTTTATAGCCTTAATAGAAACTAATTCTATTAAATCTAAAATATACAAAGCTGTTAAGCAAAAAATTTTACCAAAAGGAAAAATTCTTGACATAGCAGAAGAGGCTAGAAATAAAGGTATTATCGAAGAGCATGAGTTAGTTAAATTAAAAGAAACTCAAAGGATGGTAAATGAGGTTATACAAG
>CANGJN010000053.1 GCA_947454215.1 Neisseriaceae bacterium
AACCACTAAAAAAATTATGTTTTAAAATGTTATTATACATTATTTTTTAGGCTAACATTGATTTTTTTAAAAAAATGGCCAAAGTCCAGTTTATTTGAAATATTAAAATGAAATAGCTAGTGTTTATGGAACTAATAATTAAATTGGTAGCAAAATATATATGTTTTATGATAAAATATAGCCTGAATTTTTATTTATAAAAATAGTTATTGATGTCAATTAAAATTAAAACTATAAATTAAAACTATAAAATATACCTGTAAAATTTTAAAGTACTTGTTAATGCGTTGTTCATTTTCGGAGGATAGGTATAATATGTTTATTTTATAATTGAATTTGATAAAATTCTACACTATTTTAACTAATAAAATGATCTAAGTTAGTACTGTATTAATATAAAAGTTTAAACTATTCGATTACTAATAAAAAGTAATAAGGAAATAAAATACTATTAAAGTTATGCGTTTTATGTTATAATCATTAATATTTATTTTTAAAATTTAACAAAGGAGAAAATATGTCTTTAGTATCAAAAGCCTATGCTTCAGGAGCACCAGCAACAGTTTCGCAGGGTTTTAATATAACCCAATTTGTCCCAATGATAGTTATTTTTGCTCTTTTTTGGTTTTTATTAATTCGCCCGCAACAAAAAAAGGTTAAGTTACATAATCAGATGATAAGTGAATTACAAAAGGGGGATGAGGTTGTACTAAGTAATGGTATAGTAGGCACCATTAATAAAGTATTAGAACAATTTATACTTTTAAATATTGGTAAAGATGTTGTATTAACAGTACAAAAATCAAGTGTTGGTGCTAAATTAGAAAAAGGCACTATTGATAAAATTAATTAATAAAGAAAAATTATGACACAATACCCTTTATGGAAATATGCTGTTATTATACTTGCATTAATTGTTGGTATAATTTATATAACTCCTAATTTTTATGGTGAAATTCCTGCCGTTCAAATTTCAAATTCTTTATCAAATAATGCTTTAAGTAAAGAACAATTAACTAAGATAGAAAAAACTTTACAAATTAATAAAATTAGTAATATTGGAGTAATTACTGAAGGTAAAACAGTAAAACTAAAGTTTAGTGATATAGATGTTCAATTAAAAGCAAGAGAATTAATTCAAAATCAACTTGGTTCAGATTATGTTGTTGCTTTGAATTTAGTCTCCAATAGTCCTAATTGGTTGATTAAATTAGGTGCATTTCCTATGTTTTTGGGTTTAGACTTAAGAGGAGGTATTCATTTTTTATTAGAAATGGATATGAAGGCTGGATTAAAAAAGGTTTTAGAAAAATATTCAACTGATATTAAAATTTATTTAAAAAAAAATCAAATTAGATTTGGTGATGTTGATATTCATGAAAATCAATTGGTTTTTCATTTTAGAGATAATGATAGTGCGTTGAACGCTAAAATAGAAGTAAATAAAAATTTGCCCAATATAAATTTAGTTGTTAATGGAAATAATTTAGTAGTTAATATTTCTGAAGCTGAAACTCTTAAAATTCAAGAAGCCGCGGTTAAGCAAAATTTATTGATTTTACACAATAGAGTTAATGAATTGGGTGTTGCAGATCCTATTATTCAACAAGAAGGAACTAATCGCATTATGGTTGAATTGCCAGGAATTCAAGATACAGCTCGAGCTAAAACTATTATAGGTAGAACGGCTACTCTTGAAGTTAGAATGGTAGATGATGATAAGGCAGATGTAGATGCCGCATTAAATGGTAATATTCCATCTGGAATGGAACTACTTAATGATAGAGATCATTATGGAGATATAACTAAAATATTAGTTAATAAAGATGTTGAATTAACTGGTGATAGTTTAACTGACGCACAACCTGGCTTTGATGAAAATGGTAATCCTGCTGTTAATTTAAGATTAGATGACAATGGGTCAGCAATTTTTAAAGAAGTAACTCATGATAATATCGGCAAAAGAATGGCGATGATATTAGTAGATAATAATAAAGCCCAAGTAGTAACAGCTCCTGTAATAAGAGCTGAAATTGGAGGTGGACAAGTCCAGATTTCAGGTGCAATGACAGTTGAACAAGCTAATGATGCTGCTTTATTATTAAGGTCAGGCTCTTTAGCTGCTCCGATGAATATTGTTGAAGAAAGAGCTATTGGCCCATCTTTGGGTAAAGAAAATATTTCTAAAGGATTTCATTCAGTTTTATTTGGATTTATTTTAATTTCAATCTTTATGATTATATATTATCAAGTATTTGGATTTATTTCTATTATTTCACTTGCTATAAATTTAGTGTTATTGACTGCATGTTTATCCGTTTTACAAGCTACATTGACTCTCCCAGGAATTGCAGCAATTGCATTGGCTTTAGGTATGGCGATTGACTCCAATGTATTAATCAATGAACGGATTAGGGAGGAATTGCGCAATAACATCAGACCACACTTAGCCATTGAATTAGGGTATAATCATGCTTGGGCGACTATTATAGACTCAAATGTAACAACTTTGATTGCAGGACTGGCTTTATTAGCTTTTGGTTCTGGTTCTGTTAAAGGATTTGCAGTTGTTCATTGCTTAGGTATTTTGAGTTCAATGTTTAGTGCTGTTTTTGTATCAAGAGGAATAATTTCACTTTTATACTATAAACATAAAATTAACAAACTACATATATAGAGAATTTATTATGGAATTTTTTAGATTTAAAAAAAACATACCTTTTATGAGCTATGGAAAAATAACCACTTTAATTTCATTAGTTACTTTTCTTGTTTCAGTTTTTTTTCTTGTTACTAGGGGATTAAACTTTTCTGTAGAATTTACTGGTGGAACTTTGATGGAGGTTTGTTATGGTAAAGAGGTTTCATTAAGCAGTATTAGAAATACTCTAAATGAAAATGGTTTTGTAAACTCAACTGTTCAAAATTTAGGAACTTTAAATAATGTAATGATTCGTCTAGCAAACAGAAATTCCCAAAAATCTCAAGATTTATCTAATAATGTATTTAATTTAATTAAAGGTAAAGGTCAAAATGTTCAGTTAAAAAGTGTTGAGTTTATTGGCCCTCAAGTAGGGAAAGAATTGGTAACTGATGGATTAATGGCACTATTTTTTGTTTGTTTTGGAATTATTGTATATCTTGCATTTAGATTTGAATGGAGGTTTGCATTAGCTGCTTTAATTGCTAATATGCATGATGTTATTATCATATTAGGTGTTTTCTCTTTTTTTCGACTAGAGTTTAGTTTAACCGTTTTGGCTGCAGTTTTAGCCGTTTTAGGTTATTCAGTCAATGAATCAGTTGTTGTCTTTGATAGAATAAGAGAGAATTTTCGTACTAATAGAGGAGATAGTGTCCCAGAACTGATTAATAATGCGATTACAGTAACTATGAGTAGGACTATTATAACACATGGATGCACTGAAATGATGGTTCTTTCAATGTTGCTTTTAGGTGGAGATACTTTACATAATTTTGCTATAGCTTTGACTATTGGAATATTATTTGGTATTTATTCTTCTGTTTTAGTTGCATCTCCATTACTTTTATTATTCGGTGTTTCTAGGCAAAATTTAATTAAAGTTGAAAAGAAAAAAGAAGAAGCAGTTGTATGAATTATACGAACTATTTCTCATTAATTGTACATTTTGATATCTATATACGTGGATTTATTTCACTATATCATAATTATTTTTATCTAGTTCTATTCTTAATAATTTTTGCAGAAACTGGGTTTATTTTTTTCCCATTTCTTCCTGGAGATTCTCTATTATTTGTTTCAGGTAGTTTGGTCTCCAGTAGTAATTTGAATTTATATTTTATAGCAATAATTATTATATTAGCTGCTTTTTTAGGTGATAATGTTAATTACTTTATTGGTAAAACCGTTGGTTTCACTTTTTTAAATAAACGTAACTCCAAATTTATTAATAAAAAGTTCCTAATTAAAACCCATGATTATTATGAGTTATATGGTACTAAAACAGTAATTCTTGCAAGATTAATCCCTATAGTTAGATCCTTTGCTCCGTTTGTAGCAGGGATTGGAAGGATGAACTATATATATTTTTTAATATTTAGTTTTTTTGGATCAGCAATATGGGTAACATTATTTTTTGGTGGAGGTTATATTCTAGGAGGAATTCCTATTATTTATAACCACCTTTCATTAATTATGTTCTTCATATTAATACTATCTTTAGTTCCTGTTGTTAAAATGGTGTTAAATCAAATTAAGAAATGATTTTTAAATATGCAAATAATATCTAGAAATATTAAAAGTTTTGTATTGAGAAATGGTAAGATAACTTCTGGTCAACTAAATGCTATAGAAAAATTAAAAAATATCTATTGTATTGATTATCAAATATCTAAAATTAATTTTAATGATATTTTTAGCAGAAATAATCAAAAAATAATTGAAATTGGTTTTGGAATGGGTAAGGCTACTTCCTATTTAGCGTTACAAAATCCACATATGGATTATATAGGTGTCGAAGTCCATTCTCCAGGAGTTGGTTCCTTATTAATGGAAATTGAAAAACTTAAAATTAGTAATTTAAAAATAATTCAACATGATGTTACTGAGGTATTAAGCAATATGGTCTCTGATGATTCAATAAATGGATTTCATATTTTTTGCCCAGATCCTTGGCCTAAAAAAAAACATCATAAAAGAAGATTAATTAATCAAGATTTTATAACACTATTAGTTAAAAAATTAGTTCTCAATGGGTATATTTATATTACCACAGATTGGGAGCATTATGCGGAACAGATAGAGAAAATTTTAAGTCATGAAAATAGTTTAATTAAATCTTCATCTTATTTAGATAAACATAATAAACCTGTAACTAAATTTGAACAAAAAGGTCTTGATTGCAATCGTAAAATTTGTGAATTTATCTTTAAAAAAGTTTAATTATGTTTACGCCCTCACAAGAACAACTACGAAATTTTTTCTTTGATATATTTGAAAAACACAAATTAAATCAAATGTTATCTTCTCTAGAAAAACAAGTCTTAAGTATTATCTTACAACATCCAGAATATCATGAAATTTTAAATAATCGTCATAAGTATCTTAACTATCATTGGAATAATTCTAGTGGTGAGTTCAATCCTTTTCTACATCTTAGTATGCATTTAACAATTTTAGAGCAATTGTCAATTAATCAACCAGATCGAATAAGAGAAATTTTTGACAAGTTTGTTCTTAAATATAAAGGTGAACATAATGCCACTCATGAGTTAATGGATTGTATCGCTGAAATGCTAATTAAAGGCAATTTTAATCCAGAGAACTATGATGTAAATATATTTTATAACTGTGTTAATAATAAATTAGGTATCTAAGGTGTTTATTTATGACTCTCATTGCCATATAGAGCATTTACAAAGTAACCAATTTAATCATAATTTAGTTTTTTCTCAAGAGAATATGATTATTTTAGCAAGGAGTTTAAATCATATACATGATCTTTTTGTACTAAGAAATAATAATTTAGCCTATAAAATAAGTTTTGGAGTTCATCCATGGGACTGTAATTTATATTCTGTAAAAGAGGTTGAGGAAAATTTA
>CANGJN010000054.1 GCA_947454215.1 Neisseriaceae bacterium
GGACAAAAAATTCCTTTTAAATCTAGTAAGGTTACTAAATTTCCATGTGAAACTAAATTAGATCTAATGACATTATATTTATATAAGTTTCCTGATCCTGATATAAAGTTTGTTAAAATTATTTTAGAATGCAATCATGATTCCGAATGTTTTAGAATACTTGGAAGTTATTATGTTGAACATGGCATATTTGGTTATAGATCATTAGAAAGCAATAAAATAATGATTGTTGATCCCGCAGTTAGCGATGAATCATTTCCTCTAAGTTATGAAAGTTTAGATAGTAAAGGTATGTTTAATCCTATGTTGAGTCCTGAAACTATATTAGCACATCTAACTTATATTGTATCTGCACCAAATATAGGGGATTCAAAGGTAATATTTTGGTTACAACAAGAAATGAAAATTAATGATGAGGTATTTAGAAGTGTTATAGAGAATAATATGTATTGCTTAAATGGAGATTCTAGTGAAAAAAAATTTTGATTTTGCTTTGGCTATGAGGTCGGTGAAAAGCATAATTTTTAAATAATTACTTTTTATCTTTGTTTAGTAGATTAAAGGCACAATGCCATGAAATAGATAAATTTGATGGAGCAGTTATTATGAGTGATCTGTCTTCATCAAATACTTCATCTAAATTCAAGAAGTAACTTATTTTAATGGAGTAATGTTTTCTTACGACTCTATGTTCCTACTCAGCAATATCAACATACTGTTTTGATTTTAAAAAATAAAAATTGACTAAATTGTATAAACTTTTATAATGTATTATTTATCGAATTATTTAAATTATTTACTAAATAAAATCTATTTTCCGATTGAGATAATTATATACAAATCAAATAGTTAAACGTTGCTTAATAGTAACGATTCTATTTAATTTATTTGCTGTTCTTACTTTATTTTTTATTTCACATCTAAATGTGATTTTGCATATTGCTTTCATATCTAGAAGTTTTAATTTTGTGCTAGTAGAAGTGATTGAATCATAATTTATTTTATCTTCGAAAAGTTCTACATCTAAATATAAGGTGGGATTCTTCTTTTTTAAACTTAAAACATAATACCATTTTAACTTATTAATTAAACATAAAAATAAAATTTGGAATTATTTTATAAAATTTTGATATTAAAATACTTTATTTAGTAATTTGGCAAAAAAATGTAGTACCAGAAATTGCATTTTTTAAAAATTAAGTTATTGTATTAATTATGTTTTTTCATAAAACTGTGAACTTGAGTATATGTTTTAAAAACAGTACCAGAAAATATTTCTATTACTAAATTACATCAGTATAAACAAGAACTTTTATTTGGATATATTCAACAGAAATTAATTAAGAATAAATGATGAACATCAGAAGGTGATATAATATCTTTTATAAGGGAGATAACACCTAATCAAATTGTAAGAATTTGCTCATGCAACTATTTGCTAAATTAAAATGTGGAAATGGTATTATACTTAAGTCTGTCATAAGTTGTGTTTTTATTGATATGTTATAATTTTATTTTGATGTTTAATTTAAAAATGGAAATAGCATTAGTATCTATTGTAATTATTTTATTATCATTATAAAAAATAGAGGTTTTTTTAAAATAAAAAACACATATTTTTAACGTTTTAAGTATATTATATTTTTTTCTTAAAGGTTCTCGTGATAATTGGCAGATTGATGCCAAACCAAATGAATTACTTGATTTAATCAGGGTTTATTGATAAGGTTCTGAGGTTAACTTAATATGAAAATAATTATATTGTTGTTGTTAACGATATTTTCTTCTGCTGTTGAATTTAACACAAATTCAATAGTGTCTATTTATGATGTTAATGGAAATGGTATGTGTCCTGGAGTAATTATTGCAGATAAATATGTTATATCAGGGAAATACTGTGAAGTAGACCAAAAGCCTTCATACATTAGATATAAAGAAATGGATTACCCAGTTATTGGCTACAAATCTATTCGTGATATCGTATTATTTAAAACATCTATGGTTTTTGAAGTTAAAGATTTTGTAGCAATTTCTCCTTATAATTCAATATTTCTAGAAGAATTACCAGCAAGTTATACAAAGATACCTTGTGATAAAGATGTTGAAATAAACTTTTTTGCTGAAGAATTTGATCAAAATTTAAAGTCATTGGTTATAAAACAATTTATCCTACCTATTGCCAATTATAGTTATAGAAATGGTAAAATAATTATTAAATCTTCGATTATAGAATATCAACAAAAAGTAGATTATGATAAGAAAATAAAAAAAACTATTAGAGTTGAGCGAGAAGTAGGAGAAGAAAAAACAAATGCTGATAAGTTTTTTTTATGGCACAAATGTTATGGTAAATATACTTTAGAGGGTATATATAAATCAAAACACAAGTTTGTAAATCTAACCTATTTTCATAACGATATAGCTGATGGTATTATTAATTTGTTAAATTCAGATATACCACCATTTAATTCTACAGATGCTAATCATGACATTGGTATGAATCGTAGTGTTTGGTTTGTAGATATTCCTAAACTGTCAGATTATAATGTAAATGACTACTTAAGGAGAATTATACATGATGATTGGATTGATATTAATGGAAAAAAACAAAAAATTCCATTTAGATCTAGTAAAGTGACTACATTCCCATGTGAAACTAAATTAGATCTAATGACATTATATTTATATAAGTTTCGTGATGCTGATGTAAAATTTGTTAAAATTATTTTAGAATGCAATGATGATTACAAATGTTTTAGAATACTTGGAAGTTATTATTTTAATCATGTTATGTTTGGTTATAGATCATTAGAAAGCAATAAAATAATGATTGTTGATCCCGCAGTTAGCGATGAATCATTTCCTCTAAGTTTTGAAAGTTTAGATAGTAAAGGTATGTTTAATCATACGTTGAATCGTGAAACAATATTAGCACATCTAACTTATATTGTATCTGCACCAAACATAGGGGATCCTTCGTTAATCTTTTGGTTACAACAAGAAATGAAAATTAATGATGAGGTATTTAGAAAGGTGATAGATAGGAATAGTTATTGCTTAAATGGAGATTCTATTATTGATCATTCTCCAGATTCGAATTAAAAAATTCTTCCTTTGTTTTCATTGAACAGTTTTAAGGATTCTTCATAAAATTTACAAGATTTATGGTAAAGTCGGAACTATGAGAAAATAAAATTATGGTAAAATAATTTTTTATAATATTATAAAAAAATAAATATATTAAATTGATATCGTGAAGTAAAATAACCTATGAAGCAAAATATATTAAAGATAAATATTTAAAAATTGATAAAACTAGTTCAGGAAGAAATTTTAATTATTGATATATATCTGTAGAAGGGCGTGGATAACTATATTAGTAGTTAGTAAATGGATATTAATAGTATAATTTTTATCAATTATTTAAGCTTTTTATTATAAAATCAATATTATGATACGATTATATGTAAGTTTATAAATCAAATGAATCGGATCCAACTACTTCTTTAATAAGAGGTATAGTTATATGTCTATTTTTTAATAAAGATATTTCTGCTATTTGGTTAATTGTGTTTATGAGAGATCCTATATTTCTCTTACAATGATTGATTAAATAATTAAGTTCATGATCTCCGATATTAATAGCTTCTTTTTTAATAAAAACTGTTATGTTTTTAAGGATTTCGTCATCATCTAGGGCTTTTAAGTTTATATTTAAACCTGATAATATTCTTGTTCTAACATCATCTCTAAAAGAGGGTAATTTGTCGATAACATTACTACTGCTTGTTAATAACATATTTTTTTTATTATTTAGTTTGATTGTATTAAATAAGTTAAATATTATTGTTTGTTGATTGTGATCAAGTGTATCTATATTGTCTATAGCTATATATAAAAATTTATCAATAATATTTGCAAAATCTGAAAATAAAAAATTTGCATCAATGTAAATTGAATTAGGTTTTTTTTGATTAACCCAAGCTTCTAGTAAATGGGTTTTACCTGTATCTTTAACACCAGTTAAGTGAATAAATTGATTACTATAAGATTTTAATACGGTTACAATAGGATCATCGTTAAGTGTAATAAAATTATCAAAAGTTTTATGAATCTTAAATAATTCTAATAATTGTGTATCCACTATCTATTATTCCTCATTATAATATTTAGTATTAACATAATATATCTTGGCATGTTTTAGTAATACCACTGTTATTGTGGATAAAGGTAGTGCCAGTAATACTCCAACAAATCCAAGTAATTGTCCAAATATCATTAATGCTAATATTATCATTATAGGATTCAGACCAATTTTACCACCAACAAAGTATGGTGTTATAAATGCTCCTTCAGTAATATGGCCTATTCCAAATACTAGTAATATTAAAAGATTATTATATGCATCATGATAATTAGTAATTCCGACAACAAGTGCAAAGATTAAACCGCAGATAATTCCTATATATGGTATAAAAACTAAAGTACCAGTTAATATTCCTATTACAATTGCTGATTTTAGACCTATAATTTGTAATGCAGTTGCATAATAAATTGACATGATAAACATAACACTAACTTGGCCTCGTAGATATGCAGACAACATAGTATCTATGTCATTAATTATATTATGAATATTGGTTACATAACTTTTTGGAATAAGACTATCAAAAAAATTAATTAATCTATGCCATTCGATAATAGAATAAAATAATATAAATGGAATTAAAATTATATAAGTTAATAACTTTATAACAATCATACTTTTATGAGCTAATGGAGAAAAAATATTTAAACTGTCATTTATTATACTTATATTATTTAAAAAATTGGTTTTAATAGAGTTGTAATCAATTAAAAAGTTAGTACCATAGCGTAAATTAATAGGATTTAAAACATTATCATTTAAAAGGATTATTAAATTAGGAATAGATATTATTAGTGATTTTAATTCTACAAATAATGATGGTATTATTAATAAAGGGATACTAACAAATAATAAGAATACAATAATTGATAGAATTAAACTTATAACCATTCTTCTGACTTTAAATTTAGTGGTTATTTTTTCAACTAATGGGTTTAGGATATAGGTTAGTATTAAAGAGACTATAAAGGGGATTAATATAGTTCCTAAAACATCTATAAATAAAAATACCATTATCACTATTAATAATATACTTATTAATGGCTTTAGATTAAAATTATTACTCATAGTCAAATTTTCTTAAAATTAATGATAAATTTTACAATAAAAAACAATAATTGGATATGTATTATAAAATAATTTGATCATCTTACTAGTTTTATTTATTAATTATAATTCAATCAATTATCAGTACCATTAATATTATATCACATTTAAAGAATATATAATTTTAGATTATATAAATTTAGTGTTTTACCATAACATTAGTAATTTTACAAATAGAGATTTTTATATAGTTAAGCGAGATTTATAAAGCAAAATTTAGTTAACAAGGAATACTAAATTTATCCAATCAGAAATATTTTGAATTTCATCGAGACAAATGCTATGTCCCATAGTATACTCATGCCATGTAATATCAAAACC
>CANGJN010000055.1 GCA_947454215.1 Neisseriaceae bacterium
AAATCAAGCAGATTTAGAAACCTATATAAACAATATAAATAACGATCTATGTTCTCAATTTTCATTTTCTTTACAAAATATAACCGGTCTTGTTAATAGCGTTCATAACATTAACGATATAATAAATATGTTACAAACAAATCCAAGTTCTGCAACAATAGCATTACAACAGGCAGCCGTTCAAACACAATTGGCATCACAAAATGCACTTTCGCAACTTAATATGCTTATGGCTCAACAAAATCAAAAATCCTTGGCCGAACAAAAATATGAAAAACAAACTACTAATGATGTTTATAATGGATTTAAACGGGCAGGGCTTTAAATATGCAACAAGTTATATGTAATTTATCTTCTGGTGGAGCACTAGATAATATTTTGTTCCAATTTGGTAATGCTGCAAGTAATTGGCAAAATAATGTAGAGCCAATAACTCAAAGAATATTTTTTTGTTTATTTGCTATGGAGTTTATGTGGCAATTAGCAGTAAAAAAAGTATTTGCAGGGGATGTAGAAAAATTATGGGTATATTTTTTTACAAGAATAGTGCTTTGTTATTTTTTTTCTAAATACATAATAAATGTAGAACTATATAAAGAAATAATTGAGTTCTTTGCCAATTTAGGGAGTAGTATTAGTGGTTATAATATCTCTTTAAATCCAGGATCAAACATGGGCTCAATGGGACCATCTGAGATAATAAGTCATTTTTCATGTATATCTGATTCTATACATAGAATTGCAGATAATACTGGTACTTTTGACTATATAACATTAAAAATATCTCTAGCAATTATGCAGGTGGTTTTATTAATAGTTTTATCAATAATGGCATTTTACTTAATTAAAATTATTTTACAAGCTTATTTTTTACTTTATGCCGGTTTTATTCTAACTGGATTTTCTGGAAGTTCCTGGACTAATAATTATTGGATTAATTATATTAATGCAATTGCTGGCATAGCTATAAAGTTTTTATGTGTATGTTTTATATTAGGTATTTTATCAAATCAAATGAAAGGGTGGGTTTTAGATATAAACAATGCTGTTGACACTGTCAGTTTAAGTGCTATTGTATTAAAAGTATTAATAAGTTCTATAATATTTTCTCTTATTTCTTGGCAAGTACCTGAGTGGGCTTCTTCAATATTGTCTTCAAATGTAAATATGAAATTAGGTACACAAATAACCTCATCAGCAAACTTGTTATCAGGTACTATAAAAATAAATAATAATAATACAGGCGGATGAAAATGACAAATAAAATTAATGATGCCATAAGGCATTTAGAAAAAGATATGTCAGATATTCTTGATATCATTAAGGATAATGTAACTTCAGAAATTATTTTAAATCCAACAAAAATGATTAATGGTGAGTATCAAGGGTATGTTCTAACGGATAAAAAACAAAGTGGTTTGAAAAATATTTTTAAATATCAAGAAAAATATATAGAAAATGAAACCTTAACTATGAATGATAAAGTTGTGTATAAAATATTACGATCCAATGAAAATGATATTTTATACTGGGTTAAAGTTAAAAATGAGATAGATTTACAAAAATTAACTTTGTGTATTAAAAGTTTTATAAAAGATAACGTAATATATCAAACAGAAAATATAAAATTGATTGAATTGTGTGAAATTATTAATAGATGGGAAAAGGTTAATTTAAACTATACCATAGAAGATATTTTAGATTCGATTAATAATTACTTAAAAGTTATTTCCAACTATTCTTTGAAAATAATAACAATATTTTCTCAGGAACAATTAAATAACTTTTCATTTATTCCTAATAAAATTATTTATTCTGAACCAGTTAAAATCTCTGCTAATAAAGCTGAAACAATTATGAGTGTTTTGGCAAGTATCACTGGTAAATTTATCCACCCAAAGAGTCCTTATTTAGAATGCCATATCCCTAAATATGGACATAGATTTACTGGGGTTATTCCTCCAGTAGTACCTTTCCCCTCATTTTGTATTCGAAAACATGTTAATAAAATTTTTACTTTGGATGATTTTGTTAAACAAGGTATTCTTGATAATGTCTTTAAAGACACTATTGTAAATTGGATTAAGCGTAAATTTAATATTTTGATAACAGGTGGAACTGGTTCAGGTAAAACAACTCTTGCGAATGCTATTTTAAATGAAATAACTACAATATTTCCTGAAACTAGAATGTTAATAATAGAGGATGTGCCAGAACTAAAATATAACACTAATTATTCTGTGGGCTTTGTTACTGGTGAGTTTTTCTCAATGAATGAGGCTCTTAGAACTACATTGAGATTTAAACCTGATAGAATTATAATGGGTGAGATCAGAGGTGGTGAGGCATATACTTTATTAAAAGCATGGAATACAGGTCATCCTGGTGGTGTTGCAACTATTCACTCTAATGGTGTTAATGAAGCATTATATAGGTTTGAAAATTGTGTTAATGATCATCCTGATGTAAAGATAAATAAACAAGAAATTGGTTTTACAATTAATGGAATTATCTCTATTCAAAATATTACATTCAGGGAACGATTAAATGGAGAACTTGTAAATAGTATTAAGCGAAAAGTAACAGCATTAAGACAAGTACTCAATTATGATAGTCAAAATGATATTTATCAGGACATTGTATATGAACAAAATTTATATGAGGAGTAATGGTGGTTTTAGATAGTTTGATAATGCATTGTGCACCTAATATAGATATAAAATTAATGGAGTCAATAATATATGTAGAAAGCAAGGGGAATCAATATGCTATTAATGTGAATAAGGGTGATCATTTAACAAGACAGCCGTATAATTATATTGAGGCAATAGGTTGGGTTAACTATTTAGAAAAAAATAATTATAATTTTGATGTAGGTATTGCACAAATAAATATCAAGAATATTCATAAATATGGTTTAAGAGGAATTGATGCCTTAAATCCATGTGTAAATTTAGAGTTGGCAAATATAATTTTAGTTAATGATTATATTTTAGTTAGGAAAACATTTAAATATAATTTAGTACTTAATACTCTGAGTATTTATAATAGTGGGAATTATATTACTGGATATAAGAATGGTTATATAAAAAAAATTTTAGCTAGTAATAAATGAATTTAAGAAAAAATTATAAATTTTTTTTATATTGTACTAGTTTTATTTTTATATTTATATATATTAACAGCATAGTTTACTTTAATCCAAGTAAATCAATGAAAAAAGGGTATTACTTAAAAGTTTTTTATACCTCCTTGAATATAGGTGATAATGTATTAATTTGTATTAAAGATGAGATTCAACAAAAAACTATGCATGATTTTGGTTTGCCGTATATTAAAAATCAGTGTAAACAAAATTTCCCATATTTATTAAAAAGAATATTTGCTAAAGAAAATGATGTTATACAAGTTTCAAAAATGGGTATATGGATTAATGGTAAATTAATCTCGAATACATTAATTTTAAATAATTATAGAAATCATAAACTTTATTCTTTGTTACATTTTGGGTTTTATAAATTAAAAAAATCTGAATTTTTAGTGTTAGGAATTACTTCACATTCCTATGATTCAAGATATTTTGGAGTGATTAAAAAGTCACAGATATATGGTAAGGTAATTTTATTATAATTTTAAAGGAGATAATATGAAAAGAATTACATTAACAGGTAACTTAGGGAAAGATCCTGAGTTAAAATTAGATAGTTCAGGATTACATTTTGCTACTTTTTCAGTGGCTGTCAATGTAGGGAACAAACAAAAACCTAAAATTGATTGGGTTGATGTTAGTTGTAATGGTAAGTTAGCTGAAATTGTTTGCACCTATGCTAAGAAAGGAGTTAAGGTGTTGGTTGAAGGTTATCCATATACTAATGCGTATATAAATAAAGACAATATCCCTGTTGCTACTATTAAAGTTTTTGCTAATATAGTAGAGATATTGAATAAGATTGAAAATAATCTAGATGATGAAATCCCTCCATCTAATAACTTTAACGAATTAGTCATAGATGAAAATTGTTTTTAATTTAATGAAAGACTAGGAAATGACTCAAAAACATTATACTAAGAATATAATTAATACGATTGTTTCACAATTAGGTGGTGAACTTTTTATAACTTTAACTGGTGCAAATTTATTATATATGGTAGATAATAAAATGTGTCCCGTACTTATATGTGTTTTATCTAATGAATATAAAGTAAAAAAGAATATAGATATAGTTACAATTACTTATAATATTGGTATGGATTTATATGATTATGCCTTTATTAACAGTAAGAAGATAGGTAAGGATATTGTTGTTAAAAGGATAAAGGATGTATATGCAGATGATTTAATACCATTATTTGAACAGGAAACAGGTTTATTTTGTTGGTAGATATTTAACCAAAATTGTTATTACTCAACAGTGTATTAATATGTTTATTGAAAGAAAGTACTAAGTAATTAATAGCAGACTTTACAAAAAGTCAGTTTTCCCCATGTACGTGGGGGTGTTCTAGATTCACTTGGAATTTTCTTAAATTATAACATTTATTGCCTATTGTAATTAATTACTGCTGAGTAATAACGAAATTTTATATATTTAAGATTGCTAATTAGTTAGATTTATTCAAACTAACCAAACCTTTAAGATATTTCAATTCATCTGACCATATTGAATCATTAAAGGCTAAAGTAAATGCCCAAAAATTAGCGGATGATTCATCTATTTTTTGAGTTTGTTTGAGAATAGCAACCCCACAGAATTCTCCTTCAAAATTATCAATAGGAACATATGCGGCTGACATAAATGAATTTGAAACCTCTATTGAGTTTGAAGGAAGATTTTGTTCTGGTGCTATCAGAGTTACGTTATCTGAGTTAACCATATTATGATACCAATTTGTAGCATTTGCATCTCTGCTTTGTAAACTATCAAAGCAGGAAGCAGAAACTTGTGCCATAATAACCTGATGGTATGAGTAACCTCTAGTTATACTGGAGTCATCTTGAGAAATAATAGGAATTAAATATTTTAAAGTAGGTTCAACTAGAGATATTACTTGAGAATTTACAATATTTTTATCATATGAAGATGCATTGGCTGAATTAGATATCACAGACACCATAATGGTTAAAGGTAATAAAAATTTTTTCATAATTTCCTTTCTTTAAAGTTTAATATTTAATTTTTAAAGGATTAAATTAACCTTTTAAATTTCAAATTTAAAATAGACGATTTTATACCCAAGTTCACAACTTTTAGTAAAAAAGTAGATAATTATATAAAAAATGACTAATGTAAAAAAATTAACCAATTGGTTTACTTTAATATTATTTTTTTTAATAATATTACTTATGGTACCAGAAGTTTAAATAATTTATTGATTTGTATGAAGTGTTCATCCTATATTAAATAATAAATATAAAAATAATAGTTGAAATAGGGTTGTTAAAATATAATAAGGTCATATTATATCATAAGTTTTTAAGATTGTAAAGTTATTAGAGATAATTTAACTTTCAATTTTTAAGCTTTTTATTTATAAATAATAGCAGGATTTTAATTTTAAAATTATTG
>CANGJN010000056.1 GCA_947454215.1 Neisseriaceae bacterium
AACAGAGAATAAAAAATAATGGTGTATATTTTATCCTATTTCCATTTTAAAATAGTTAATAATTAATAAATTTTTCTCATTAGTCAATAAAAGTGATATAAAATATAATGTTAAATCATAATTTTATAACGGGATTTCAAATTTTATTTTTATGTTTAATTAGAAAATGGAAATGATATTAAATGCTATCATTAAATAATTGGTATTTGATAAATAAATTTAAATTAATAATCGTTTTAAATTATTATAATAATACGAGATAATTTACTATTTATATTAAAGGTATATTATAAAAAAATTATAATATTATTTAAATTTTTTTATCAAAAAAGAGATAACCTGAATAAAGTAATTATATTTAATCTTTATATTTTAAAGTTGGGAATGGTATAGGAATGGAAAATTTTGACTTTTCAAATTATTCTGTACAAACTAGAAAAGGAGACATAGTAAGTTTTAATATGTCAAAAATCTCTGTGGCTATTACAAAATCTTACATGGCTACATATGGTCAAGAATCTCTAACAAGGGCTTTGGTTCGTGACGAAATAATTAGTATTACGGAAATTATTGCTTTAAAACTGAAAAACAGAAGACCTTTGGGTGGAGTAATTCATATTGAAGAAATTCAAGACCAGGTTGAATTAGTTTTAATGAAAAATGGACAACATGAGGTTGCTAGAAATTATGTTTTGTATCGAGAACAGAGGGCTAAGGAAAGAGGAATTAATGATTCAGTAAAATCTACTAATATAATTAAGGTTTTACTTGCCGATGGAACAGAAAAAGACTTGGATAAAGATAAGTTACTAAGAATTATAAAATCTGCCTGTAGTGGTTTAAAGTATGTCGAGGCTAATTTAATATTAGATGCAGCATTGCAAAATATGTATGATGGCATAGTTGAAGATGAAATTCTTAAATCAATAATTCTTGCCTCACGACAATTAATTGAGCATGAACCAAATTATAATTTTGTAACAGCAAGGCTATTATCTTATAGAATAAATAAAGAAGTTTTAGGTTATGAAGTTAATTTTGAAGATTTGATTAAAGAGTATAGTCAATATTTAGCAAAATATATAAAACTTGGGATAGCAAATGAGTTATTAGATCCAAGATTAGCTGAGTTTGATTTAGAGGTTATAGCTAAAGGTATAAATCCTGAAAGAGACAATAAATTTAAATATTTAGGTCTACAAACCTTATATGATAGATACTTTATTCATATTAATGGTAGAAGGATAGAGATGCCTCAAATATTTTTCATGCGTGTAGCAATGGGATTATCTATAAATGAAAAGAATAGAGAGACAAGAGCTATAGAGTTTTATAATATTTTATCTAATTTTGATTTTATGTCTTCTACACCAACTTTATTTAACTCTGGAACTATGCATTCTCAGTTATCTAGTTGTTATTTAACTACTGTAGGTGATGATTTAGGAGAAATTTATGATGCAATTAAAGAAAACGCTTTATTGTCTAAATTCGCAGGAGGTCTTGGAAATGATTGGAGCAATGTTAGAGGGATGGGATCAATTATTAAGGGGACAAATGGGAACTCTCAGGGAGTAATACCTTTTCTTAAAGTAGTTAATGATTCTGCAGTTGCAGTAAATCAATGCTTTTCTCCAGATACTTATTTATTTGTTGCAGATGGAATTAAAAAAATTAAAGATATTTCTTTGAAGGATCTAGTATTAACTCAAAGTGGTTCTTATGCAAGTATAAAGGAAATCCATAGTTACAATCAAAGTGATAAAATGGTTGAAGTTAATCTTCAACACTCAATAACAAATTTGCATGTCACCTCTGGTCACCCCTTATACGCCATTAATAATATCGACTCAACCGATTCAATTGATACAATAATAAAGAGACTTGATTCAAATATTAAACTACTCGATTGGATAGAAGCGGGTACATTAAAACATGGAGATTATCTGGCGCAAGTAGTACCAAAGGAAATAATAAAGGTAGTCACCTTTACTGATGATGATGCTAGATTTTATGGTTTAATGTTAGCAAATTGTAATTTTTTAGAAAATAATACTAATTTTGAAATTGATTCTAATGGTGAGTCTTATGATTTCATAAATAATTATTTAAAATTGAAAGATATAAATTTTTCTGTTAAAGAGAAACCACATGGAGTTAAAACTTTTATATGTGTAATTTCACCTCACAATACTAATTGGAGTTTTAGATTTGAAGATTTATATAATTGTCATAATCAAAAATATATATTGCCAAAATATATGCATTTACCTCTTAATCAAACAATTCAAATATTAAGAGGATTATTAGAAACAAATTTAGTTATAACTAATAAGCACACAACTTTATTTATTAATAATTCTTACCAATTAGTGGAAGGTATAAGATTTCAACTTTTAAGACTTGCAACTCCGTGTTCGGGAAGTGTGTATAGTATAAAAGATAATTTAGACTTAATTAATGCTATAAAAACCTATTCTCCAGTGAATAATTATCATGATTTATTCCCACAGGCATTAATAGATAGCAATCAATTTACGTATATATTAAATATTCCATTAATTAATCAAATGGCTGATATATTTAAATATAAATCACATCCACAAGATGATTCTTTTTATTGGAATGGTTATATTTTTAGTAAAATCAATTCTGTTAAGGAAATTCCACATACGAAGATTGTATTTGATCTTGTAATAGATGGGGAAGCTAATTATATGACTGTAGGGGGAATGGCTCATAATGGAGGAAAAAGAAAAGGTGCTGTTTGTGCCTATTTAGAAACTTGGCATTTAGATATAGAAGAGTTTTTAGAGTTAAGGAAAAACACCGGAGATGATAGACGGAGATGTCATGATATGAATTCAGCAAACTGGGTTCCAGATTTATTTATGACTCGTGTTTTTCAACAAGGACAATGGACATTATTTTCACCAAATGAAGTTCCTGATTTGCATGATAAGTATGGCAGAGAGTTTGAACAATCTTATACCAAGTATGAGGAATTGGCAAAGAATGGTAAAATAAAATTATTTAAAGTAATTCCTGCTTTACAACTTTGGAGAAAGATGCTAAGTATGTTATTTGAGACAGGGCATCCATGGATAACTTTTAAGGATCCATGTAATATTAGATCACCTCAAAAACATGTTGGTGTTGTACATAGTTCAAATTTGTGCACAGAAATTACCCTTAATACAAATAAAGATGAAATTGCTGTATGTAATTTAGGATCTATAAATTTAGTTAATCATATGAAAGGTAATTTTTTAGATGTAGAAAAGTTAAAATCTACTATTAATATAGCAGTTAGAATGTTAGACAATGTTATTGATATA
The DNA here is from genome assembly GCA_947454215.1 of Neisseriaceae bacterium. Classification (GTDB taxonomy): domain Bacteria; phylum Pseudomonadota; class Gammaproteobacteria; order Burkholderiales; family UBA11063; genus Aquella. The sequence goes on from CANGJN010000056.1 coordinate 3,339, forward strand.
AATTTTTACCCAGTTGATAAAGCTAGAAATTCTAATTTATTGCATAGACCCATTGGCCTTGGTTTAATGGGATTCCAAGATTGTTTACAGATGTTAAAGATTCCATATGCTTCTGATCAAGCAGTTGAGTTTGCTGATAAATCCATGGAAGCAATAGCGTACTATACTTATTTAGCCTCTAGTGATTTGGCTAAAGAGAGAGGAAAATATAAAACTTATGAAGGTAGTTTATGGTCTAGGGGGATATTACCTTTAGATTCACTATATCTATTAAAAGAAGAAAGAGATAATCAATATTTAAATATTGATTTGACTGAGACGTTGGATTGGCATTTTTTAAGAGAAAAAATTAAAAAAGATGGCATGCGGAATTCTAATTGTGTGGCAATTGCTCCTACTGCTACTATAGCAAATATAGTAGGTGTATCTGCCTCTATTGAACCTACGTATCAAAATATTTTTGTTAAATCTAATTTATCTGGTGAATTTACTGTTGTAAATGAATATTTAGTATCAGATTTAAAAAAATTAAATATTTGGGATTCAGTAATGCTCTCCGATATTAAATATTTTGATGGTAGTTTAATAAAGATCGATAGAATTCCTGAAGAGGTTAAGGTAATTTATAGTACAGCATTTGAGATTGACCCAAGTTGGGTGATTAAAGCTGGTAGTAGGCGCCAAAAATGGATAGATCAATCTCAGTCATTAAATTTATATTTATTAAACCCTTCGGGAAGAAAAATTGATGAGATATATAAATTGGCATGGGTAAGTGGTTTAAAAACAACTTATTATTTAAGAACATTAGCTGCAACCGCTGCTGAAAAGTCAACTGGTGTTGGAGGAGAATTAAATTCTGTTTCTATAAATGCAGATGATTTAAAAGGTTCTGATTATATAGATGAAACAAAATTTTGTTCTATCGAAGATCCAGAATGTGAGTCATGTCAGTGATACTTACTAAAAATATTTGAGAAAAGATCCTTCATGAAAATTCAATGGTTTCCAGGTCATATGCATAAAACTAAATTAGCCTTGGCTAAATTAGTTAAAGATGTTGATATTGTTATAGAGTTGTTAGATGCTAGGGCTCCATTATCTAGTTGTAATCCATTAATTCAAAATCTTATTAAATATAAAAAGAAAATAAAAATACTTAACAAAGAAGATTTAGCCGACGATAAAATAACCAATGAATGGATAAAATACTTTGAAACCATAGATAAAACTATTGCAATTAAAGGAAATATGCATAATGTGAAGCAGGCAAAAAAGATAATTGGTTTATGTAAAAAAATTAGTCCAGCCAGAAATAGTTATGAGAAACCACTTAGAGTACTGGTAACCGGCATTCCTAATGTAGGTAAGTCTACTTTGATCAATCAATTGATTGGTAAAAAAATAGCTAAAACTGGCGATATTCCAGCTTTAACTAAAAACAGCCAATGCATAGTTTTAGATAGTGATTTTATAGTCTATGATACTCCAGGTATTACTTGGGAAAATATAGATGTTAAACAAATTGGATTTAATTTGGCCATATGTAATAGTATTGGTAAAAATGCAATTGATGAGGAAATTTTAGCCTTATATTTGATTGATTTTTTTAAAAATAATTACTGCGAACAATTTTATTTGAGATTCAAATTAAATAATATTACTGAAATTGACTCGCTCGAAGTCCTATTAAATATCGGTAAAAAAAGAGGGTGTTTATTAAACGGCGGACTAATTGATATTCAAAAAGTTAGTGAGTTATTAATACAAGATTTTAGAAATGGTAGTATTGGTAGGATAACTTTAGAAACTCCGCAGATTTGGGAGCAATGGAGGAATGAGTTTTTACTCGAAGATCCAATTTTTGCATGATAATAATAAATAAAATTAAAGAATTAATATTAGAACTAATACCATTTCTATAATTAGTTTTACCAAGTATAAACTTATTTTTTATTAGAGAAACTTTGAAAATGAACTTATATTTTAAATAAATGATGAAAAAAATAACTTTATAATGAGGCAATTAAAATAATGAAATGGTATAAGTTTGTCTTTAAATAACTAACTAAATTTTATCAAATAGAGTATAAGATTTTATTTAAATTTTTTATGGAAAATTTAAATTATAAAATTCTTTTTTTGTAGTATATTTTATTAGTCAATCTTACGTAATTAATTCTTGTGATGATTTACAATTTAATGCTTTTTATTTTAATAACGTAG
>CANGJN010000057.1 GCA_947454215.1 Neisseriaceae bacterium
AGTAAAAATAGGTATGAAATTTATAATATTACTCAACAAATGGTAAATATTTCAAAATTAATTAATCATAATGGAATTAATATTCCAACTAAAAACAAGGATAGATTAATAAACCTAGTAACTAATGCAACAAAAGATATTAAAATTAACTTAAACTATGAAGATGAGAATTTAATTTCTATTCCATCTAGTAATAAAATTTATGTTCGATTAGATTTATTAAATAGCAATTTGAATTTTGAGATTTTATATCAGCCTTTTGCACCTTATGAAGAAGATTTTTATGATCCTGGAGTTGGAACAAAGCAGATTATTATTAAAAATGATGTTAATATTAGACAAAAGATAGTTAGAGATTTTAAATCAGAGTTAGACCTTTTTAAAGATTTAGTAGAAAGTTGCCCTACAATAAAGGATAATAAATCAAATAATTTCGAAATTGTTAGTTTAGAAAATAGTTTATTAGCCTTAGAAGAACTTTATGCGTATAAGGAGTCTGGTAAAGATATTATATTGCAGTGGTTAAAAGGAGATTCATTAACTTTAAGAAAAAAAATAAGTTATAATAATTTAAGTTTTAAAATTAAAGGATCAAATAATTACTTTGAATATGAGGGGCATATAGACTTAGAGGATGGAAATGTTTTATCAATTAATAAGTTACTTGAAAAATTAGATAACTCCCAGAATAGTAGGTTTATAACGCTAGATGATGGAAGTTTTGTAAGGGTTTCTAATACTTTAAAAAAACAGTTACAAGAGTTAAGTCAAATAAGTAATAAAAATAAAGTATTTAATTTAAGTACTGATATTTTAGAGAATATTATTAAATCAGCACATAATGTTGAGTTGGATAATAAGTGGACAGAACATATAAAGAAAATTGAAAGTTTTAAATTACATAACCCTAAAGTTCCAAGTACCTTAAAGACTAAGTTACGTGATTATCAATTAGAGGGATTTAAATACCTTTCTAGGTTAGCTAATTGGGGTATTGGTACCTGTTTAGCTGATGATATGGGTTTGGGTAAGACAGTACAGGCAATTGCTCTTATATTGGAAAGAGCAAAACATGGACCAACATTAGTTATTGCACCAACAAGTGTATGTTTTAATTGGGTTCAAGAGATAGAAAAGTTTGCTCCTTCATTAAATGTATATATTGCTTATGAATTAAAAAATAGAGAAAAAGATGTTAGTAGATTAGGTAAAAAAGATATATTGATTTGTAGTTATGGTCTATTAACTTCCATAGAGAATATCTTACAAGAAAAACAATGGAATCTTGTTATATTAGATGAGGCACAGGCTATTAAGAATTTTAATACCAAACGTTGGGGGGCTGTATCTAAATTAAATTCTTCTGTAAGGTTAGCACTAACTGGTACTCCTATAGAAAATCATTTAGGAGAGTTATGGAGTATATTTCATTTTCTTAATCCAGGCTTACTTGGCACATTAAAGCATTTTCAAACTAAATTCATTACACCTATTAATAACTCTGAAGAATTGGCTAAAATTTCATTAAAAAATATAGTTAAACCTTATATTTTAAGAAGAACTAAGTCACAAGTTTTAACTGAATTACCAGAAAAAATAGAAACATCTATATTTGTTGAACTTAGTTCAGAGGAAAGATTTTTTTATCAAGCACTTCAACGAAAAGCTATTGATAATTTAAAAGGACTTACAGACAATAATAATAGATTTGTAATTTTATCAGAGTTGACTAAATTAAGGCAGGCTTGTTGTCACTCTACCTTAATTGATCCTTCAATTAATCTAGATAATAGTAAATTAGAAGTATTTATGAATTTAGTTATTGAGTTGAAAGAAAATAATCATAAGGCTTTAGTATTTAGCCAATATGTTCGATATCTAGATATAGTCGGTAAAATTTTAAAAGATAAGGGTTTTAAGTATAAATACATAGATGGTTCTACGAAAGTTTCAGATAGAAAAAAAGCGGTAGAGGAATTTCAATCTGGTGATGGAGATTTATTTTTAATAAGTTTAAAGGCAGGAGGAACAGGTCTTAATTTAACTGAGGCAGATTATGTGATAATATTAGATCCTTGGTGGAACCCCGCAGTTGAAGATCAGGCATCTGGTAGGGCTCATCGTATTGGTCAAAAGAGACCTGTTACTGTATATCGATTAATTACAAAAAATACTATTGAAGAAAAAATTATAAATTTACATCAGAGTAAAAGAGATTTAGCTGGAGATTTATTGGAAGGCCAAGATATAGGTGGAAAATTAACAGATGAGGATTTAGTTGCATTAATAAAATAGTAATTGCCATTCGACTTTAAAGGTGTTGTATAATATATATTTGTAGAGTGATCAAAAAAAGCAATTTCGTAAACTTTTTGTATTTGTAGCTATTAAAGTTAAATGATTAAAAAAATTAATGAATTGGAAATTTTTAAAAGATGTTGGAGTAAAATTTAATTAAATATTTGATCCAGTACAGAGATAGTGAAAATTTAGTTTACCTGATTGTTAAATAAGTAGATTAGTTCTAATGGAATATCCTTCCTTATTAAAATTTGATTAAGATACAGTGATATGCCAATTGATAAGAAATTTAGAGAATAATTAGATGAAATTAATTTTAAATTATATTACTCGATTTTTTCAAAAGTATTGATAATCCAAACCTAACTCGAATTAGTAATTAAATCCAAACAAATATTTGATGTTGAGATTAAAAAATTGCACTATATAATCATTTAAAAAATAATCATAATTTGATATATCACACTTTGACCAAAACAACATCACAAACTAGATGAAGCAACATATGAAGAATTTATCCAAGAGGTTAATGAAAATATTGATGAAAATAAATACGATTTAATTTATGAATAAATCAAAATTTGGCACTCACTCAAATACAGGTTATGGTTGTTTTGGCTGTAGGACAAAACCTATAATTGACATATCGGTATGAAAATTTCCATCTTTATTCTGCCGCTCGTAATAAACATAGGTACAAGTTTCATTTAATTTTGCTAAATGTTGACTCTAAATGTATAAGTACACTCCTAAATGAGTTGTAATTGGATAATTCTGATAAAAGATACTAGTAATTGTTGATGGCATGATTAAAAAACAGTGACAGAAAGTATTTATATTTCTAAATTATGCAACTTTTCATTAGAGTTGAGTCCAACTGAACGGTTATTTCATACAACTATTTGGTTACTTTAACTGTTAATAAAATAGTTTTTATAGAATAAAAAAATGTGTATTCAAATTATATCATTTGTTGTTGCTTTAAATCAAGATAGAGTTATTGGTAAAAACAATAGTTTACCTTGGCATATTCCAGAGGATCTAAAACATTTTAAAGCGGTTACTTTAAATAAGCCAATTGTAATGGGAAGAAAAACCTTTGAATCTATAAATAGAGTTTTACCATTTCGAAGAAATATAGTTCTAACTACACAAAAAGATTGGAATTTTGATAATGTTGAAGTATATCATAATATCGATGACTTGTTAAAGAGTAATACTCATGAGAAAGAAATCTGTATAATTGGTGGAAGTGAAATCTTTAAACAATTTTTACATAAGGTAAATAAATTATATCTAACCGTGGTTGATTACCATGTTGACAATCCTGATGTATTTTTCCCTATAATTGATCTTAAAAATTGGAGATTAGAAAGCCAAAATGAGATAATTTCTTCAAATCAAATTAAATGTTTATTTTATGAATATGGTAAGATTTAATAAAATGTGGTATAATAACTATTTGAATTTTAAATAATAATTTAATAATTTTTTAGGAATATTTATGAAATTAGAAAGAACTTTATCGATAATTAAACCTGATGCTGTTGCAAAAAATGTTATAGGCAAGATATATTCTAAATTTGAAGAAAACGGTTTAAAAATAGTCGCAGCTAAGATGAAACATTTAACTTTAACTGAGGCACAGCAGTTCTATTCAGTACATAAAGATAGAGGTTTTTTTAAAGACTTGGTAACTTTTATGGTATCTGGTCAAGTTATGATACAAGTATTAGAGGGTGAAAATGCTATAGAAAAAAATCGTAATCTTATGGGTGCTACTAATCCTAAAGAAGCTAAACATGGAACGATAAGAGCTGAATTCGCTGATAGTATTGATGCAAATGCTGTTCATGGATCTGATAGTTTGGAAAATGCAAAAACTGAAATAGCTTTTTTCTTTTCAACTTCAGAATTATCTTCATAATTAATTTAGATAGGTAAAAAATATTGGATAAAATAAATTTACTTGATTTGACTTTAAATCAATTGGAAACATTTTTTGTTTCAATTGGAGAACCAAAATTTAGAGCTAAGCAGGTATTTAGGTGGGTTCATGTCTATGGTGTTATAGACTTCAATTCAATGACTGATATTGCTAAGTCATTACAAACTAAGTTAAATGATATCGCTTATATTTGTATTCCAGAAATATATTCCGAACATGTATCAAGTGATGGAGTTATAAAGTGGGTTTTAAAGGTTGACTCATTAAATAAAATTGAAACAGTATTTATACCTGAGGATAATAGGGGCACTCTTTGTGTTTCCTCTCAAGTTGGTTGTGCATTAGAGTGTCAGTTTTGTTCTACAGGTAGACAGGGTTTCAATCGTAATCTCTCAACAGGAGAAATAATTTCTCAACTATGGATTGCAAATAAAAAATTAAGAAGTAATTATAAATCAGATAAAGTTATTACTAATGTAGTTTTTATGGGAATGGGAGAACCATTAGCAAATTATAATAATGTATTAAATGCTATAACTATAATGTTAGATAATAATGCTTATAATCTATCTAAAAGAAAACTTACCTTGTCTACTAGTGGAGTTATTCCTGGTATTAATAAATTAAGAGATGACTGCCCTGTATCTTTAGCTATTAGTTTGCATGCATCTAATGATGTAGTTAGAAATGAGATTATTCCATTAAATAAAAAATATCCAATAGTCCAATTAATAGATACCTGTAGGAGTTATATCAAGAGTTCTCCTAAAAATTATATTACTTTCGAATATGTTATGCTAAAAGGCGTAAATGATAATTTAGAATATGCAAAAGAATTAATAGATTTGGTACAAGGATTACCTTCAAAGTTTAATTTGATTCCATTTAACTCTTTTCCAAATTCAGGATTTGAAAGTTCAAGTAGAAATCAGATAGTTAAGTTTCAAAGGATTTTGCAAGAGGCAGGATTAATTACAACCATTAGAAAAACTAGAGGAGATAGTATAGATGCAGCATGTGGACAGTTGGTTGGCAATGTAAAAGATAAAACTAAGCGTCAAGAAAAATGGGGGACTATAAAAATAATTTAATATGAAAGAAATCTATGATAACTAGGAGAGAGACATTTTCTGTAGAAGTCGGGAATAAAATGATTGGTAGCGATTATCCTATTCTAATTCAATCTATGACTAATACTGATACTGAAAATATAGAAGAAACTGTTAATCAAATAATTGAATTATATAAGGCCGGTTCTGAAATTGTAAGAGTTACTGTTAATACT
>CANGJN010000058.1 GCA_947454215.1 Neisseriaceae bacterium
GCACTGCCAATATCACCAAAATGATTTCCAGGTTTTACTTGTTCTATTCCTAGCCACATAGCCTCAAAAGTTATATCACATAATCTTTTAGCATAAGTTGCAACTGTTCCAACACAAAACATTCTAGATGTATCTCCATGATAACCATTTTTATAAACAGTAATATCAATATTTATTATATCACCATTCTTCAATACTCTATCCCCAGGAATTCCATGACAAATTTCATTGTTTACAGAGGTACATATAGATTTTGGATATGGTTTATTTCCTGATTCACCACAATAATCTAGTGGTGATGGATATGCCTTTTGAACATTAACAATATAATCATGACATAGTTTATCTAATTCATCTGTACTGACACCAATTTTAACATAATCTGCAATATAATCTAACACCTCTGCTGCTAATTTACATGAGATTCTCATAAATTGAATATCAGTCTCATTATTAATATATATATTCATTTTTCACTTCTTTAATAATTTATATTCATTACTTTTTTTACTATTTGAATAGTATTTTCAGCAATATCAATAGCCTTTTCTGCACCATCAGTTAAAATATTTTTAACTAAATTATAATCCTTAGAATATTGTTTAGAATTTTCAATAAATTTCAATTGCTCTTTATTTATAGAATCTATTAAAGGACCTTTGCAATCAAGACAACCAATTTTAGCACTTCTACATCCATTATCAACCCATTGAAGAACCTCTTTATTTGAATAAATCTCATGCAATCTCCATACAGGACACTTTGTAGGGTTTCCTGGATCCTTTAATCTTATTCTTGCAGGATCTGTTTCCATTGACTTTATTTTCTTAGATATATTATCATAACTTTCTTTAAGGCTAATTGCATTATTAAAATTTGTAGACATTTTATTACCATCAGTTCCAATTACCTTACAATTACTACCTATTATTGAGTTAACTTCATTAAAAATAACTTTTCCTTTATTTTCTAAAAAAGCAAATAATCTACTTTTTTCTCCAATAGATAAGTTTAAAGTATCCATCAATAAATAGCGTGCTTTTTCTAAAGAATCATCATTTCCATCTTGTTGATAATTTTGTAATAAATTAAGATAAATTTGTGATTTCTTTTTCCCTAATTTTTTAATTACTTCAACAGCTTTATCTTCAAAACCTATCTCTCTACCATATAGGTGATTAAATCTTCTAGCAATTTCTCTTGTTAATTCAACAAAAAATAAATGATCCTCTCCAGAGCATACAAATTTTGCATTATACAATAGAATATCAGTGCACTTCAATAAAGAATATCCCAATAAACCATAGGTTGAAATATCTTTATGAATATAATTTTCAATTAATTCTTTATAAGATGGAACCCTTTCCAGCCAACTTACAGGAGTTATTAACGACAGTAATAAGTACAACTCTTTAGTTTGAGGAACATGAGATTGAGCAAAAATATACACTTGGGTTGGATCTACGCCACAAGATAACCAATCAATTACCATTTCATATATTTTATTTTTAATCTCTTTTGTATTTTCAAAATCCAATATCAAAGAGTTGATATCTGAGATAATAAAAAAACATTCATGTTCATATTGTAAGTCAATCCATTTTTTTATCAATCCATGATAGTGTCCTATATGTAGTTTACCATCAGAATTAATAGTCGATACAACACGCGAAATATTGTCCATTTAAGTTAAACCTTACTGAATTAAAATAGGAATTAAAGACATAAAATATGCATATAATGGTTTAATAATAACAAAAAGTGCACCGGTAAAAATTAATAATAAAATAATAATCATGCCATAAGGTTCCAATCTTGCAAATTTAAATGCCATTTGTGTAGGTAACATCGAAAAAACCATCCTTCCTCCATCTAGTGGTAGAATAGGAATAAGGTTTATGAGCATCAAACTGATATTAATAGAAATACCAGCATAAGCCATGTAACTTAATGGTGTACCAAAATATGGGTTTATAACTAAAGCTAATTTTAGGAATAATATCCAAATAAGATACATAATAAAATTTGATAAAGGGCCTGCAAGACATACCCAAAACATATCCTTTTTGGGATTACGTAATCTACCAAAATTAACTGGAACTGGTTTTGCCCATCCAAATATAAAACCACCAAATATTAAACCTATTAATGGAATGATTATAGTGCCAATAACATCAATATGTTTTATAGGATTCAAGGTTAATCTTCCTAAAGTTTTTGCTGTTGAATCTCCATATTTTAATGCAAAATATCCATGTGAAACCTCATGAACTGTCACTGCAAAAATTAAAGGTATGGCATAAATAACTATTTTCTGTAGTATGGTTAAATCTAAATCACTCATTTAAAAACTCACCTTTGCATATTTTTTTAATATAATTCTAAATTGTTTTTTAATTCTCTCTAACCCTTCATGAGATTCAGACTCAAATCTTAATACCAAAACAGGTGTCGTATTCGAAGCCCTTACTATACCAAACCCATCTCTATACTCTACCCTTAAACCATCAATTGTTATAACTTCAATACTATTTTCAAATTTAGCATTAGTTTTTAATTTTTCAATTATTTTATGTTGTTCACCATCACTCACTTGTATATTTATTTCAGGTGTAGAAATTGAGTTTGGAAGCGCATTTAATAATGAAGATGGATTTATCACCTTCGATAATATTTCTAATAATCTAGCACCGGCATATACCCCATCATCTACTCCAAACCATCTATCATTAAAAAATATATGTCCAGACATTTCACCTGCTAACATAGCCCCAGTCTCTTTTATTTTAGATTTAATAAAGGAATGACCAGTTCTACACATTATTGGCTCTCCTCCATTTTCTTTAATCCACTTAGATAACAACTTAGAGGATTTAACATCAAATATTATTTTAGCTCCTGGATTTTTTTCTAAAATATGAGCAGTAAATAGCATCATTTGCCTGTCAGGATATATAATATTACCATCTTTGGTAACAACTCCTAACCTATCTCCATCACCATCAAATGCCAAACCAATTTCTGCATCACTATTTTTTAATGCTTTTATTAAGTCACTTAGATTTTCTGGTTTAGATGGATCTGGGTGATGATTTGGAAACCTTCCATCCACCTGACAAAATAAACCTAATACTTTGGCTCCCATTCTTCTAAATAAAGCCGGAGCTATTTTTCCAGCAACTCCATTTCCAGCATCTATAATAATAGAAATTTTTCTTTGTAGCTTTATATCACCGACTATGACCTGCATATAATCTTCTGTAATATTAAGATTGTAACAGTTAGCAGTTAAATTATTTTTATAATCTTCATTAACAAGCCTATCATATATTTCTTTAATTTTTTCACCATAAAGAGTTTCTTGTGATATAACCATCTTAAATCCATTGTACTCAGGTGGATTATGGCTTCCCGTAATCATAACACCCGAATATGTTTCTAATCTATAATTTGCAAAATAAACCATTGGAGTAGTTACTTCTCCGATATTGTATACATTGCAACCAGCAGACATTACGCCTTCAATCAAACATTTAGCTAAACTAGGACTACTTAACCTACCATCGTAACCTATTACAAGACCTTTATTTTTTTTTTCGATACAAATTGTACCTAATACTTTACCTAAATTTGTAACTACTTTGGGTGACAACTCTGTATCAATAACCCCCCTAATATCATATGCTTTAAATATTTCTATTGGATATTTCATATTTTACCACTTACTTATAAAATTAATTTTTAAATACAAGTATATATTATAACATATTTTAAATAATTTAATAAACAACTTATAAAAATTTATATGCTATTACTCAATAACTGTTAAAATATAGTATTACTAATTATTAAAATTTTAAAACCAAAATCTCATTTTTAATATAATGATTAGATTTATCATAATACTAATACTACATACTACTCATCAGCATATAACATATTGAGTTATTTGAAATATTAATAGTTTGATTATCAGATATATTAAATTTAAACATGCTGTAATAATGTGAATATTTAAAATTAACTTGAAAATTATCTAAAAAAATTATCTAATGATATCAATGCATTAACTACTGATGAGTAGTAACGAGTATTTGTGAAAACTATGTATTACACAACAAATAAAGATTGTAGATTTGATAATAAAATAAATTTTCATAAAAGTTACAGTTATTAGAATAATTATACTTAAGTCTGTCATCAGTTGTGTTTTTATTGATATAAATCAACTATGTTATAATTTTATTTTTAATTAACAAATGAAAATGATATTGCATATATTACCATTATTTTTTAACCGTTTTATAGTATACAACACATCAAATTATCAATTTAATAATGTTATTTATTTTAAATATCAATTTAATTGATTTCAAATCATATATAGGGAATTGAATTATTAAAAAGTTTATTTTAATTTTAATCTTAATATATTTGGGTATTGTTTCAACAGCTATAGTTGTGACATCATATATATTTTTTAATTTAAATAGTTTTAAATTAAGGATTGAAAATGTTATTTATAGGCACACCGGATACTTATTAAAAATCTCAGATATCAGAACAAGCCTTAGTTCATCCTTACATCCAAAAATTATAATCAATAATGCAATAATAAAAAACCCTATTGATTTAAGTCAAAGTTTTAAAATAAACAAATTATCTTTAATTTTTTCTTATAAAAGTATCTTAAGTTTAGAACCTATTTTTGAATCAATTAATATTTCTGGTACAAATTTACATTTCGAGTATCTTAAAAATAAAAGTTTCGTTTTAAATGGAGTAAATTTAAATAATCCAGATCAAAAATTATTAAATAATGCACAAAAAAGCAATATTGATATTGAAAAATGGTTATTAAAACAAAAGAATATAACTTTATCTAACTTTAATCTTTCGTATAAAAGTTACCGCAATAAATATAAACCATTAATTTTAAATAGTGTTAATTTATTTTTAGAATCGGAGGATAAATTTAAACACAATTTATTATTAACTGTTAATAGTGAAGAAAATAATGCCAATCAATTGTTAAGTGCTAATTTACACTGGATTGGTGAAAATTTTTCTGATATTAAAAAATGGAAAATAGGTGATCTAACAATTAAAGCATATCAACAAAATAATGCTGTAAATAATAGTCTAAAAAATTATTTTTATTTACCATCTGCTTTAAACAATCTTAATACAGACACCTTAATAAGTTCTGAAATTGAAAATGGTAAATTAAACTTTTTTTATGCTGACTTTGATTTAAAAAATTTAATTTATGCAATTAAAAACAACAAAAATTTCATTAATTTTCCTATTTTTGGTGGTAAAATACGAATTTACTTACTTAACAATAACAAATACAATATCATGGCTCATAATTTTAATATTAAAATAAATAATGGATATTTATTAAAAAATAAAGATGTCAGTGGTAGTTATACGATAAACAAAGATGGTTATCTTAAAATTGAAAATATAGATTTAGCATCTTTTAATAATATAATTTCATTA
>CANGJN010000059.1 GCA_947454215.1 Neisseriaceae bacterium
ATTATTTAAAACATACATTTCGTTGATATTAGTATATCATATTTCAGTTATAATTTTTATTATATAATAATTTTAAAAAGTTTTTTAATGATAAAAATAAATATAAAAGCTAATATAATTCTTTAATATTAACAGCATTTTCAGGTTTACCATTAACTCCGTTAAAGTATTTATCAAACCCATAAAAACATTTATAACCACTCATACAAGTATTATTAATGGCAATCAATATTTCTGAAGAAGATACTTTTAATACTCTTTGCTTAGTAATATCAATATTATCAAACTGACAATGAAAACCATCAGAAAATGGGGTAGGAGAATCAGGGTTTGAATGTTGTGGGCAATTGTTTCTATCTTTTACTACAACATATAAACTGTTTCCATAATAAAAATTTCCAACATAGTCATTAGGATTTTTAAGATTGAGCGGCATCCTACATTGTGTAAAATCATTAGTAAGTTTAAATCCGTTTGGACATAACATGTATATGTATATTCCCCCAAAATAACCCCTAAACTCAACCTTTAAATTAAACATATTAAAATCTAAGATACACTCATTTCCGTATTTAGCATAGTCACCAGTTAATTTACTAGCATGATAACCATCTGGACATCTAATATTGGTATAAAATCCAAATCTATACCTACCACCTGTTTTTCTTTCTTTACTTCTTTCAATAAAAGTTATCTGCATTCTAGAATTATACACACCACATGAATCTACACCATATTTTTTAGACATATCTTCACCTTCTAAATTTAAAGCCTTACATAAATTATCCCCATATGAGAATAAAAAAATAAAATACAAAACAATAAAAAAGTACTTATTCATTATAAAGGCCTATTAAAAAAATTTTAATTATTAATAGTAATTGTTGTTATGAATATATCTACAATAATAGAAATTTTATTAAGTTGTTAAACTAAACTAAGATTATAAAAAATTATTTTGGATAAAAACCATCTAAAAAATCCTTCTTATTTTTACCATTCTTACTATTTTTACAAAAGTCATTTAAAATTTGCAATAAAAGGTCATACTTCTCAAATTTCTTTGAATAATATAACTCTTCATTTATTTCATCTAATAATACCTTAAGATTTTCATTTAAAATATATTTATTAATTTCATCAATTATATTTATTTGTACATTAAAATAAGAATTAGTCCAATGAATTAATGCTATATTTAATAATTTAATATTTTTTAATTCAGCGGCCTTTTTTATTTCAGTTAAAGAACTATTAGATTTTATTTTATTTTCTTTTATTTCTTTTATTTTCTTTATTGACTTATTTTTTTTTGTCCGTTTAAATAATAAAATTAATAATATTAATAAAGTAACTATCCATAAAAATATAAATAAAATAGTTAAGTTTGATAATTTACTTGTTGAAACATTTTGATCATTATTTAATTTCGAATTAAGTTGCTTACCAATTAAAGAACTATTTGTTATACTAGTAACATTAAATATTTTAGAATTAAGTTTAATATTTTCAATTTTACCTGTAGAGGCATTTAACCATTTAATATTATTTACTGGGAAAACAAATTTTCCGGAGGCCTGAGGTATGTATACGATTTTAAAAACTTTAGTTCCATTAAGGCCGCTACTATCATCCTTACTTTGAGCTTTATCCATGTAAGAATTTAAATTAGTTGGATAATTTAAAGAAATATTAGGAATTGATGTTGAAGGTATACCTTCAGCATTGATTGTAACTATACGGGTAATTGGTTCACCAATCTTTATATTATTATCATTATTAATCCATTCATCTTTAACATTAACATGATTTGCAATAATAATATTTGAAGGTGCATTATCAGGAATAGCGTTCACATGTAGTGATAATTCATTTGTATTAACAGTAAACGGTTTATTCTCTGGAAATGAAAAGTTGTCAAAATCAAACCCACCCATTTCTTGTTTAACTCCACTAAATTGAAATGGCTTGATTTTTATTAACCCTGACTGTTTTGGTGTTATTAAATATTGAATTTCAAGAACATTATAATTTCTGCCATTTTTATTAGAAGTGTACTGTTTAGGTTCTCCAAATTTTTCAATACTAATATCACTTTGAGTAGATGGATTTAACATTAAATTACCAATTGAAGTGCCAACAAAAATTTTAATGGTTAACTTCACTGGGTAATTTACATAAGCCTTATTAGAACTTAAAGAGCTTTGAGCAAAAATATCTTTTGAATTATCATTTACTTCTCTATTTGAATTTGTACCACTATTATTAGATGATTTGACAACTGTAATAGTTATTGGCTGAGTTTTATCTTTGCCTACAGAAATAGATGGGATAATAATCTTACCTAATTTTTTTGGGCTTAATTGCAAAATAACACTGGAAGTTGTTGATACTTTATAGTTTACTATATTTGTTTGACTACTGCTACTTTTTCCCAATATTTGAAAATCATTGTTTAAAACATCGAGATTAATATCACTGTCATCTCTGGTCGTATCAATAGTAAGAGTAAAAGTATCTCCTTCTTGAATCTCATTTCTATCAACAGTTGCGCTTACATCTGCATTAATTTTTAAAATAAAAAATATATAAAATATAATTAAAATAAATTTATTCATTGCTTCCTACCTCTTGTTGTTTTTGATAATCACGTAAAAATTTATTTCTTAATAAACCACCAGGATCATCTGGAACCCGAGCTAAAATTTGTTTAACCTTTTCCTTATCCTTTTCCTTTTCTTTTTCCTTTTGTAAACTTGCATTAACTTTTTGTTGGTCTTTGTCTTTTTTATTTTTATCTGCAAGAGAACTTGCATCATTCTTCTCATTCATCTTTTTCTTTTCTTCTTTACCCTGCTCTTGTTTACTCTGGTCTTGTTTATTCTGATCCTGCTTATTTTGATCCTGTTTATTCTGGTCTTGTTTATTTTGATCCTGCTTATTCTGGTCTTGCTTATTCTGATCCTGTTTATTCTGGTCTTGTTTATTTTGATCCTGCTTATTCTGGTCTTGTTTATTCTGATCCTGCTTATTCTGGTCTTGTTTATTCTGGTCTTGTTTATTCTGGTCTTGTTTATTCTGGTCTTGTTTATTCTGGTCTTGTTTATTCTGGTCTTGTTTATTCTGGTCTTGTTTATTTTGGTCTTGTTTATTTTGATCCTGCTTATTTTGATCTTGCTTATTTTGATCTTGCTTTTTCTGATCCTTTTTATTCTGATCCTGTTTTTTCTGATTTTTATTTTTCTTATCTTTCTTATCTTGCTTATCTTGATTCTTCTTTATCTGTCTCAATAAATTAAGATTGTATAGTGCGTCCTCAAAATCACTTTGAATTTTTAAAGCATTCTGATATGCATCTATAGCCTCATCAATTTTATTCATTTTAGCTAAAGAATTACCTTGATTATAATATCCTATTGCAGTTTTATTGTTTTTAAAATACTCATATGCATTATTATAATCTTTGGATTTATAATATGAAACTGCCTTCCAATCTTTATTAATAAATGTATCAGCTGCATCTTTAGGGTTATCTTTATTCAATAATAAAATCCCTTGTTGATTTTTATTAAGCCACAAATCATTCCACCAATTAGCGAATGATAAATTAGTAACTATTAAAATAAATAATAACAATTTTAACATAATTTACTTAACCAACCTTTTCTACTAATTATAACGATTAAAAATAATAGAAACCAGACAAATAAACATCCCTGATCATTCCATAAAACACTAGACTGTGATCTACTTGAGTTTTTATAAGTCGAATCTAAGCTTTTATTATAACTCAAAATATTATCAATATCATTATCATTATATGATAGTGTCTCATAAATACCATTCCCTTTATGAGATAATGCAATTAAAGAACCTTCATCTAATTTATTAAATAACACTCCACCCTTATTGTCTACAGTAAATGAACCATTATTATTCAATGCTGGTGCACCTTGTAAACTGCCAACACCTATAATTGAAATACTTATTCCTTTGTTTATTAAAGATGTGGCAATATTCATAGTCTCTGTATCTGGTACACTATCAGTAATTAAAATAATTTTTCCACTAGAAAAACCTGCCTGTCTTATTAAAGAATAAGACTTCATCAAAGCTTTTCCAATATTAGAACCTTTTACAGGTACAATATCAGTGTTAACCACAGGAATCATATTAGCAATAGTGTTAGAATCACTTGTTAAAGGAGATACCACAAATGCTTCTGAACTGAAAACAACCATTCCTGTTTGTCCTTCATTGAGTTTTTTTAATAAATCTAATACTTTAAATTTAGCTCTTTCCATTCTAGATGGCTGTAAATCTGTACTATCCATTGATGAAGAAACATCAAGAGCAATAACTCTAGCAGTATTTTTTGAAAAAGTCTCATGATAAGACATGCTCCATGTAGGACCTGCCAAAATAAATGTTGTTAAAATAAGTATTAATATTAATAAAGAATAAAAAAACTTATTTGAACTATTAGATTTATTTTTTACTAAATGATCTAGTAAATTTTTATCACAATATTTACTCCAAATATTATTGAAATTTTGATATTTTAATATGTAAAAAATCAAAATGAACGTTGGAATAAATGAATAAAACCAATATGGTCTTAAAAAATGAAAATCACTAAGCATTATTCTAACCTTTTAATTTAATGAGAATTAATAAATAAAATAATATCAAAGCAAAACCTAATGTCCATGGGTAAAATTCTGTAATTGGTCTTAAAGTTGTAGGATTAGATTTAGTTAACTCTAATTGATTTAAATTTGAATATATATCCTGTAACTGATTGCCATCTTCAGCTCTAAAAAATTTTCCTCCGGTTAATTTAGATATTTCTTTTAAAGCATTTATATCTAAATCATCAGATGGATTAATAATTTTAGGTCCACCCATTGTCTGTATTTCTAATTGTTTTGCACCAATACCGATAGTGTAAATTTTAATATCTTCTCTTTTAGCTATTTTGGCAGCCTCTAAAGGATCGAAAACCCCTGCATTATTTCCACCATCAGTTAATAAAATTAATGCCTTACTAGAACCAGGAGTTGTTAAAAACTGCTTATCTGCTAATGCTATTCCATCTCCCATAGCAGTTTGCTCACCAGCAAGACCTATTGTAGCATCAGTTAACATTGCATCAACAGTAACTCTATCGAAAGTAAGAGGTGTTTGTAAATATGCCTTTGATCCAAAGAGGATTAAACCAATTTTATCGCCAACTCTTTCTTCGACAAATTTTTTCGCAACTTCTTTAACAATATCAATACGTTTATAATATGTTCCGTTAACTGACATATCTGGAGTTTGCATACTACCAGATAAATCTATAGCAATCATAATGTTTCTACCTTCTTGAGGCACTTGCAATGGATCTCCCAACCATTTAACACCCATAGAAGAAATTACTATAAGAAGCCAAATTAAAACTAATAAATATTTAAATACAGATAAGTCATTATTATTACTTAA
>CANGJN010000060.1 GCA_947454215.1 Neisseriaceae bacterium
TTTAAAAATATTATTGTTCGTACTCTCTGATATATAAGCAGAGTTATTTAACAAATATTCTTTAACAAAGTGTAAAGAACCAAGACTTGTTGAAAATTTTGGATTGGAAATAATATCTGAAAACCCACCATTACATTTAGGAATTCCTTTTCTTATAGGACCGTCAAATACTTTTTTTGCTATTTCTTCTATTTCAAGATAATTTGCTGTGCCACCAGTGATAATAAAACCTGATTTTATTATATCATATATCTTCTTATCTGTTAAATTAAATTTTATTACTTCAAATATATACTCGAGTTTATCTTTAATTAAATTTAAAAGGTTCTGTTTTAATATTTTATTTTTTATATCGCGTTGATCTATGAACTCTATATAATCTCCAGTTTTTACCACATTTGAATTATCAGATAAAATCTTGTCTAAGGAAAGACATTTTAACTTCAAATCTTCAGCTATATTCCTTGAAACCCTTAACTTATTACTAATTTCTTCGGTAATATGTTCTCCCCCAAAAGGTATTGAACATAAAAACCGAATAAATCCATTTTCATATACAATAATATCTGTATTTCCAGCACCAATATCAATTAAACAACAACCAAGTTCTTTTTCTTCATGATTCAAGAGTGCCATGGACGATAGAATTGATGAAGGAACTATTTTAGATAAATTATAGCTAGTCATTTTCATAGCATTTTCAATATTTTTGATTTGATATTTATTCACTAAAAATAAATTTAAATTAGATTGAATTTTTTGAGCACATAAATTTAAAGGATTAATAGTGTATTTATTATCATCCAAAATGTATTCCTGCACCTCATAATCAATTAGATCATATTTATTATCAGAATTTATATTATGTTTTGAGATTAGATTTAATTTTTTAATAATTTCTTTTGTAACTACTTCATGCTTAACAAAAGAATTATGTGATAAATACTTATTAAACAAACTTTGCCCAGATATATTAACTATAACTCCCCCATGTGAACAATCAGCATTAATTCTTGCTTCATCTAAAATTTGCTGAACTTTTTGAGCCATGGCTTTTAAATCAGAAATTTCACCATTTTTAATCATCGAAAAATCATTTATTTTATTTGTTTTAACATAATAATATGTACTCAACCCATTAATTTCTATTGTTTGACCAACTGTTCCAATCAGACAGGTAATCTTAGAATTTCCTATATCAAGTGAAAAAATCATTTTATCACGCATTGTATCTACCATATTTAATGAGTTTTTTAGTTATTTTATTTTCGCCTTCAATTACTTCTTTATCAATAGCAATAGCTGATTTATAACATAAGTTAATATATTTTAAGTTTTTATTAATAGAGTAAATTTTGTTCCAGAATTTACTCAATAATTTAATTTTATCAGTTATTGGCACCTCACAAACCTCAACATTTACTTTGTTAGACAGGGTAAATTTTATAATACCATTATCATTGTAACTTAACTCAATTACCTTAACTGCATACTTGGATAAAACATTATTTATTATAGTATTAAATGAAATAATATTTATAATTTCTTCATCAGAACCATAAAATAATGGAATATTTTCATTATTATATTTACTATAAAACTTATGCCCATCTAAAGTAACATATGAATTATTATTCATTTTGGCATAAGCTATATACTCTTTGACATAAATATTGATACCATGAGGAAAACTCTTTGATATAATAACACTTTTAACCCATGGTAGGTTATGAAATATTTTTTGTAAAGCATATATATCTATGTCAGTCAGACTTCCATGAATATTTTTTTTTGCTACATTGCTAATTTCTTCAATATCAATATTTTTTATATTTCCTTGTATAGTAACATTATTTATATAAAATAAATTTACTACCGTAGATCTATAGTATACAAATAGAAGCATAAAAATAGATACTAATATAATTAGATATGATAATCTATTTAAAAACTTTAAATTATCAAAAAGTAACACAAAAACTCCAAAATTAAGTATACAATTTAGTTTCAGTTAATAGTTGTAAACACAAAGCATCAAAATCTATACCTGATGCTTTATAACACATGGGTACAAGGCTATAAGCTGTCATTCCAGGAATAGTGTTTATTTCTAAGAAATACAAATTATTAGATTTATCAATCATGATATCAAGTCTTGCAATACCACTAGCATTGACAGCCATATATGCACTCTTAGACAAACTTTTAATTAATGTGTCTAATTTCTCTATATAATAAGGGCAAGTATATTTAGTTTCATGAACAAAATATTTATTTTCAAAATCATAATTATCATTAGGAGCAGATATTTTTACATATGGAAAAACACTTTCATTACATATAGTTACGCTAATTTCTTCACCTATAATCAACTGCTCTATTAAAGCCTCATTACTATATTTAAAAGCAAAATTAATAGCATTATTTAATGTTTCTTGATTAAATACTTTAGTAATTCCAATTGTTGATCCTTCCATTGTAGGTTTTACTATCAAAGGATAATCTAACTTTAATTTAAAATTTTTATAATCAAAATTATTTTTTTTAATTAATTGAAAGTCTGGCTGAGGTATGTTATTTTCCCTCCAGATTAATTTAGTATAATATTTATTAAAACAGATAACACTTGATTCAACGCTAGAACCTGTATATGGAATTCGTAAAAATTCTAATAACCCTTGAATAGTACCATCTTCACCAGACTTACCATGAAGCAAAATAATTGCATTAGAATAATTTGCATTAATGAAATTTTGTATTGAATCATTTAATGGATCAAAAATATAGGCATCAACTCCAGATTTTATTAAAGATTCATAAACAGCCTTACCACTCATTATTGATATTTCTCTCTCATTTGAGTTGCCACCCATAATCACGACTACTTTACCGTACTTATATTTTAAATCTTTTTGTAATTTATTCATTTATTTAATCTCTTTGCAACAACATCGTTGGTAATTTCCCTATATTACCAGCTCCCATAGTAATGACTAAGTCATTATTTTTAATAAGTTTAAAAACTAAATCCTTTGCTTCTTCTAAAGTTGACACAAAAAATACTTTATTACCACCTTTTGTTTTAATTGAATCGACCAAGGTTTTACCATTTATATTAGGAATAGGTGTTTCACCTGCACCATATATTTCTAAAATAATAACCGTTTTAATCTTGGATAATATATACACAAAATCATCAAATAAATCTCTAGTCCTAGTATATCTATGTGGCTGAAAAATTAATATCATATCATTATCACTATACGATTTACTTAAACCATTTAATGTCGCTTTCAATTCATTTGGATGATGAGCATAATCATCAATTAATAAAACCTTATTATTCCCCCACTCAATATCTTTATAACGCTGACATCTTCTCCCTACCCCATGAAAATTTAAAAAACTTGTAGTAATATCAACTAAAGAACACTCAAGCTCTAATGCAACAGCAATTACAGCTAGTGAATTGAGTATATTATGCTCTCCATGTAAGTTTAATATTATTTTTTGATTTATATTTCTTTTGGGTATGTTTAAATTGTAATGCATTTTTTGATTAATGAACTTAATATCTGTTGCTTGTATATCACATTCTGAACTAAAGCCATAGGTAATTATAGGGCGTTTAACTTTATCAATTATAGAACGTACTCTGTGATCCTCGTAACATAATATAGCAGTTCCATAAAATGGCAGTCTATGTAAAAAATCTATAAATGTCTGAATTAACTTGTTTTCATCATAGTTATAGGTCTCCATATGATCTAAATCAATATTTGTAATTACTGATATAACTGGATTTAAATAAAGAATTGATGCATCAGACTCATCAGCCTCTGCTATTAAAATATCACTACTACCTAATATAGCATTTGTACCAGATGAGGCAAGCTTCCCTCCCACAATAAATGTTGGATCGATTCCACAGATTTGTAATGTTTCAGCACATAAACTAGTAGTAGTTGTTTTTCCATGGGTTCCAGCAATAGCAATTCCATACTTGAATCTCATTAATTCTGATAGCATCATAGCTCTTGGCAAGACTGTTTTGCCTAATCTATAACTAGCAATTAACTCAACATTATCAGAATCTATTGCTGAAGATACAACAATAACTTGCGATTCAATTATATTTTCCTCTTTATGTCCTATAAATACTTTAACTCCTAACTGGACAAGTCTTTCAGTTACAGCACTTTTTTGAATATCTGAACCACTGACATTATATCCTAGCCTATGAAACACTTCAGCTATTCCAGACATGCCAACACCACCAATACCTATAAAATGGATATTTTTGATTTTATGCTTCATTTTTAACTATCTGAATCGATTGTATCAACTGATTTAGGAATTTCAAATTTAAACTCTTTATCTGCTATAGAGGTGTTTTCTTGTATATTACTAAAAACCATTTCTATATGGTGATCCAAATTATCTACAAAATTCATTTTAGATAGTTTAGAATTTACAAATCCAATTTCTATAGATTTTATTTGATTAGAATCTCTATTATTTTTAGGAGTTAACTTAATCCACTCTAAAACCTCTTTTGATGGTTTAGATAATTGTGTAATATTATATTCATCGGATATGTTTGTTACACCAGATAATAATAAAGCCGGAGTCTTTTCTAAAGTTTTTGAATATTTTTTTGTTTCAACTTGTCGTAACTCTTCATCATATATAAATATTGTTTTACCATCACAAATTATTTTTTGACCATCATTATAATTCCAAATGAATTTATTTGGTCTTTTAATCTTCATACTCCCAGTAGTTATAACGTTTTTTTTTACCCCAATTTGTGTTTGGGTAAAGTTAGCTTGGATTGTGCTTATGTTTTTATTAAACAAACCATCAAGTAACTTTATATCAGTAGTACCATAAGATTGATACTGTAAAAATAATGATATAATAAATAAAAAATTTTTTTTCATTAATATTCTTTAAAATTCAAATTTAGGTTCTCTAGACATTAATTTATAAACGCTATCTTTGATATTTACGTTTTCGACGATAATTGCATAAACAGTTTGTATAATGGGTAAATCAAGATTATATTTTAGCGACAAATCATATACTTCTTTTACCGTTTGCAATCCTTCAACAACATGCCCAATTTCTAACATTATTTGATCTACATTCTTACCTTGTGCTAATTTTAAACCGAATGTTCTATTTCGCGACAAATTACTTGTTGCTGTAAGTATAATATCACCTATACCTGCTAGTCCATATAAAGTTTCTATATTTCCCTTAAATAATAAAATTAATTGTTTAAATTCATGTAGTCCTCTAGTTATTAATGCGGCTCTGGCATTATCACCAAAGCCTATTCCATCACAAATACCAGTGGCAATTGCCAAAGTATTTTTCATGGCTGAACATACTTCAGAACCTATAAGATCTAAACTAGCATAAACTCTAAAATTAACGGTAAA
>CANGJN010000061.1 GCA_947454215.1 Neisseriaceae bacterium
ATCTAGGTTATATAATTACCATGTTCTACTCTAACAAACTTTATTTTATTTGGGAAATTTTCAATATTCTCTTCATTTAAAATTAATTCAACAGAGGTTCTTTTATTTATTAATGCTAATTTAAATGCCTCTTCAGCAATTAGAGCATTCTCTTTAGTACTGATATCTAATTTATGATTAATAGTTAACAAGGACTCTAAAATTGCTAAATCTGTAAATATAGCATTTTGCTCTATAATTTGTTTTGCTTTTAGATATGATTTTGATACTTCTTTTAACCTCTCTTCACTTAAGATTTGATTATTATCAATTAAAAATGAAGATCCTTTTAATGCTAATTCTAATAAATATTGATTCATAGCATCCTCATCTTTTACATATCTTTCATTTTTACCTTGTTTAACTTTATATAAAGGTGGCTGAGCAATATAAATATGACCTCTTTCTATTAATTCACGCATTTGTCTATAAAAAAAGGTTAGTAATAATGTTCTAATATGCGAACCATCTACATCGGCATCTGTCATAATTATAATTCTATGATATCTTAGTTTATCGGGATTATAATCTTCGCTACCAATTCCTGTTCCCATGGCAGTAATCAAAGTTGCTACTTCTTGAGAGGATAACATTTTTTCAAACCTAGATTTTTCAACATTCAAAATTTTACCTTTTAAAGGTAAAATTGCTTGAAACTTTCTATCACGCCCTTGCTTTGCAGAGCCTCCTGCAGAGTCCCCCTCTACAATATATAATTCACATAAGGATGGATCTTTTTCCTGACAATCAGCAAGTTTACCAGGTAGCCCTAAACCATCTAAAATACCTTTTCTTCTAGTTAATTCTCTGGCCTTGCGAGCTGCCTCTCTAGCTCTTGCCGCTTCTATTATTTTATTACAAATTATTTTTGCATCTATTGGATTTTCTAATAAATAATTTTTTAAATGTTCCCCGACTACATCTTGTATAATGGGAGAAACCTCTGAAGATACCAATTTATCTTTTGTTTGAGAAGAAAACTTAGGATCAGGAAGTTTTACTGATATGATACAAGATAAACCTTCGCGCATATCTTCACCAGTTGTAACAACCTTCTCTTTTTCACCTATTTTCATTTTCTCGATATATTGATTCAATGTTCTTGTCATTGTATTTCTTAAAGCAGATAAATGCGAACCACCGTCTTTTTGAGGAATATTATTAGTAAAACACTGTACACTTTCTTGATAAGAATCATTCCATTGCATTGCAACCTCGATACCTATTGATGACTTCTCATCAGAACAATGGAAAATTTTTGAATGCAAAGGAGTTTTATTTCTATTTATGTAAGCAACAAATCCTGCTACACCTCCAGTATATGAGAAATCATCATGTTTATTTTCCCTTAAGTCTACTAATGTTATTTTCACTCCATTATTAAGAAAAGACAACTCTCTTAATCTTTTAGTTAATATATCATAGTTATACTCAACAACTCCAAAAATTTCTGAACTAGCCATGAATTGTACTTTTGTTCCCCTTTTATTATTAGAAGAACCAATCTCTCTGAGAGATTCTACAACATCTCCATTTTTAAATTGTACAAAATACTCCTTGCCATCTCTCCAAATAGTTAAATCAAGCCAATTTGATAAAGCATTAACTACAGAAACCCCTACACCATGAAGACCACCAGAAATCTTATAAGAGTTACCATCAAATTTTCCTCCAGCATGCAACACAGTCATAATAACTTCGGCAGCAGAACGTCCCTCTTCTTTGTGAATATCAATTGGAATACCTCTCCCATTATCTTCAACAGATACAGAATTATCCTCATGTATAGTAACCTTTATTGTATTACAATAATCAGCGAGTGCTTCATCTATTGCATTATCTAAAACCTCAAATACCATATGATGTAACCCAGAACCATCGGATGTGTCTCCAATATACATACCAGGTCTTTTTCTAACAGCTTCCAATCCTTTTAATACTTTTATACTTTCACTATCGTAAATTTTATTTTGTAATCCATCAGTCATTTAAATGAAGCCTCCTAGAACTAAATTTGATTAATAATGATTATTATAAATAATAAACAGTTACCTTCTATCATTTCCTGTAAATGCAAGAATAATTTGTAATAAACTTGTAAATAAATTATAAATACTAATATACAATGTTAGAGTAGCAGATATATAATTAGTTTCACCACCTCTTACTATTTGATTTAATTGCCATAAAATCATTAATGATGAAAATATAACAAATGCTCCACAAATCATTAAATAAAGTCCAGGCAATCTAAGAAATATATTAGCAACAATAGCAATCAATAACACCACAGACCCAACAGCTAAGAAATGAGTCAAAAAATTTAATTCTTTTTTAATAACGAAAGCAATAGAACTCATTACAAAAAAAACTACCGAGGTCAATAGTGCGGCAAGCAATATCAAACTACTTCCATTTGGTATTCTTAGTGTATACTGAAATAATGGGCCTAATAATATACCCATAAAAAAGGTAAACACCATTAACCATACAATTCCAGAAAAGTTAGTTTTATTCCTTTCAACCTGAAACATTAAAAAGTACATTCCACCTATTAATAATAAAGAACCTAAAATAGGACTAGAGTGCAAAAACATAAATGATATATTTAAACCAAATAAAGCTCCAATTGCTGTCGGTATCATTGACAAAGCAAGAAGCAAATAAGTACTCTTTAGTACTTCCTGCCTTACGGCTTCAGAAGGTAAAGATGTAGTATAATATTGATGTGGGTAATTCATTTTTTTCTCCTTATACAAAAATTCTCACACTATCTAATACTATATTATACCATTTTTTTAAATTTATTATTATTATTTTTTTAAATAAAAAATATATCATTTCTAACACTAATTAGTAAAAATTTATTAATGTTAGATTAATAAAAGTGTAGTTTTTTTAAAATTAAGTATTTCCTAAAATTCTAATGTTATAATTAAAACTCTTACATACTATGTTTTTATTTTTATAAAAAAAAGTTATTTTATTTTAAAGATAATATTTACAATGTTTTTAATGCGTTACTAAACAGTTGTATTAAATTTTGAGTGTAATTTAAACTATGAATATTTTATTGTATTAAAAATTTTGAGCAAATATAAAAAATTATGTTATAATTAAAATATTAAATAGTATATATTATAATAATATACTCTAAGAGTTCTACAGTTTTTTAAAATGCGAATAAAAAATTATAAGTTTCAACTTATACAGTAATATTTAAGTAATATAAAGTAAATATTATTCTAATTTATGCACTATTAAAATATTAAACATACGATTTTTTTTACTTTATTTTAAAACTATATTTTTAATTAAATGCTGGTGTACTCCATAAATTTACATCAAACTTAAATTTAACACAAATTTGTATATTTTTTCCCAATAAGCAATAAAAACCCTCACCCCCAAACATACTATGATATTGATTAAAGATTAATCAAACTCTTGTAGCCTATATATAATTTTTTGTAAACATAGTTATTAGATACTTACTCTACGAAATACCTACTAAATACTTTAACTCTAACTTATTAAATTTATTTGATAATGCTACATAGAATGTTTTCCAACAATCAAAATAAATATTTCATATCAAAAAAAGAAATTTATTGCAGATTTAAAGATAACTTTTAAATTTATTCCAACAGTTTTAACAATAATGTTATTTATTAGAGGAGATATTCATGAAAATTAAAACTAAATTTATTTTAATAATATCCTTACATAGTTTATGCTCATTAGCTATTGACTGTAAAGATTTTCTTAAAGTCGCAACACAGGCAAAAGACTTTAATTTTCGTAATCCTAGATACAATCTCCCCTACATATTGCAACAAAATAAAGATAAACAATATAATTTTCAAGCATTAGGTTACCATGATATCGGAGGTGAGATGGTGTTGACTGGAACTATATATGAAAAAGGCAAATTCCTTGGGATTATAAATAAATGTGAAGGTTCTATTCTAAGTTATTCAATAAATGGTAAGTCTTTTAATATTGACATTAGTACCTTTAGATTTATACAATAAAACCATGATTAAATAAAGCAACTCATGTGCACTAGCATCAATATACTAATTATCACGAATGAACCATTTAAGAAAACTGTA
Organism: Neisseriaceae bacterium; assembly: GCA_947454215.1. Taxonomy (GTDB): domain Bacteria; phylum Pseudomonadota; class Gammaproteobacteria; order Burkholderiales; family UBA11063; genus Aquella. The sequence continues at coordinate 4,155 of CANGJN010000061.1, forward strand.
AATAATGTCTTATGGAATAATATTTTTAATAATTTTGGCATTAATTTATAACCATATAAGTTTACTCAATGCTTTAACTATATCCCTTATATTTTAAGTTTATCGAAATTTGACTTTATTTGGCTGGGATAAATATCTAACTATTTTCATTTTATAACAATAGATATCTTTCATAACTAAAAACACCAGATGAAAAATCAACTATGTTTTTATTTTTATAAAAAACGTTATTTTATTTTAAAGGTAATAAAATAATGGAAATATATAATAATACCATTTTCATTTTTACATTAAACATAAAAAGTAATTTATGACAGACTTAAGTATATTAAACATAGCTAATTTAATTTAATGATCGGACTAAATAATCTCCATAAGGAGATTCATAACACCCATTAAATTTGATTATTTCTCCATTAATTAGATATACTCCTCTTATATTGTATACATTGAGGCCCATAGACAACTCAGAATCCTCAGTTATTTGATAGACATTTATTTTTACTTCTTGTGGTAAATAATGTATTCCAAGTTTATTAATTTGATTACAAGTCAACCCATGTAAAGATAAATGATTTTTATCAAAAGAATTAGATTTATGTTTCTTACTTTTAGAATGCAAATCATCATCTACTCTATCTTCATCTTTATGAGAAAAGGTTGGTGTTTTTGGTTTTATTTTATCAATTTCAAAAGATGAAGAGCCAGTTAAGAGTGATGTATTTCCTCCACTCCCCTTAGGCAGAATTATAGCATCATCTTCTCTATTTGGATCTACTAAATCCCAAATAGGCCGTATTCGACTTTTGTATAAAAACTCAGTTGTACTTATTAAATTAGAATAAATATAACGAAAAACCACCATCTGTTTATCTTGACTGGTTTGCATCACTTTAATTATTTGTCCATAAAATTTGCACGGTTTGCCTATTGGACTGATTGGAGTACATGCTACTAAATACGCACCTATATCAGAGTTGGTAAACTTTAACCCATTTACAGGCATTAAAAAATTCGGCTCTGATGTATGCTCTATTTTAGAACTAATGAATAATAAATTTTCATTTATATAGTCTAAAGGGATAACCTCATCAACAGTCTTATCATTAGGTTTTCCAATTATAAACCATCTTAAATCTTTAATCATTGGAGTAAGATAAAGTTTTATTTTTGTAGAAGACTCAATTTTAGTTGAATTAAAATAATCTTTCCACATACC
>CANGJN010000062.1 GCA_947454215.1 Neisseriaceae bacterium
TGGATATTGTATAGACGTGTCGAATAAAAAAGAATTTATTATAAAAAATTCAAAATACCCAAATATTAAATTAACAGATTTATACATAGTAAAAAATACTATATCTTTATTACCAGTATATTTTGTTTTTAAAGTAGCGTTTAAATTTGATGTAGGTGATATAATTTCTTTTAATGGACCTGTAGATCCTTATTCAAAAAGTAAAATAACAAATGTAGATGATTTACATATTCGAGATAAGTCCTTCTCATGGGGCAAAATCAAGGATAAATATTTTATACTTGGAATAAAATTATTAAATGGAGAATATTATGCAACAACTGATCATTATCAAAGTATTTTTCATTTTATGATAGACAATTTAGACTTAGGAGATGGAGAAAATAATTTAGCAGGGATAAATTTTTCTGAAATACCTACTGTAACAAAACAAGTAGCTGATGCATATATAAAAGATTTAATCCATAAGAAGTGGTTTAAAACTTCAAGTGGTGCTCTTACAACAATACCATTTAAAGCAAATAAGGAAAGAGAAGGCTGTTGTGGTGATAAATATAGTTTAATTAGGATTTATAATAACACCTTTAAACCTAATATTTCTTTTTCAAAATTAGAGTTGTATTGTAAAAGACAACAAAATTGTATGCATATTTTAGGTTATGATTACGGGGATCATGTTGTTTTAACTTATAGGGATTCGGAAACTGGTATGATTATGATAATTGATCCAGCAATAGATGATAGTTCCTTTGAATTAAATAATTTGAACTTGCTTATTTATTTAAATAAAGCATTTACTGTAAATGATATTGTGTATGTAGTTAGTAAGGATAATTTTACATATAATAGTTTTTTCCCTTTGATCAATGAAGTAGAGACTCCTGATAATTATTTTATAAAGAGATATAGATTCATTCGTCAAAATGATAATTTTAAATAATATTCACCTATAATTACAAACTCAATTGTTAACAGTTTAGAACATAAATAAATAAACTTTTATATGGCTTTAATGAGTTTAATAGGTTTATGCTGCCTATAGCCTATACTTAACTATTTATTTTTATTTACCATAATTACATCAGGATTTTATCCTATATTTACAAAACTTACATGGATCAAAGCTATTACTTTCTGCTTCGATTATAACTAAGAAATAGTTACCTCCTGTTTTAGAGCCATTGGTCTTTCACAAATAGAAAGGTTTTAAAAGAGTTATGAATTTTTTTAATAAATTTAAAACATGCTTTGTCACATTCTTAAGTACAACGCTAAATAAGTTCCATATGAGAATAGTTATAAAAATAATTTTGATTTTATCACCTTTATATTTATGGGCAGAATATCCATATAATTCTATTTTAGATATATTTAGTAAGCATGGTAATGATTATCAATGCAGTGCCATAATAATAGGTGAAAGATATATTATTATACCTGGATATTGTATAGACGTGTCGAATAAAAAAGAATTTATTATAAAAAATTCAAAATACCCAAATATTAAATTAACAGATTTATACATAGTAAAAAATACTATATCTTTATTACCAGTATATTTTGTTTTCAAAGTAGCGTTTAAATTTGATGTAGGTGATATAATTTCTTTTAATGGACCTGTAGATCCTTATTCAAAAAGTAAAATAACAAATGTAGATGATTTACATATTCGAGATAAGTCATTCTCATGGGGAAAAATCAAAGATAAATATTTTATACTCGGAGTAAAATTATTAAATGGAGAATACTATGCAACAACTGATCATTATCAAAGTATTTTTCATTTTATGATAAACAAGTTAGACTTAGGAGATGGAGAAAATAATTTAGCAGGGATAAATTTTTCTACAATACCTACTGTAACAAAACAAGTAGCTGATGCATATATAAAAGATTTAATCCATAAGGAGTGGTTTGAAACTTCAAATGGTGCTATTACAACAATACCATTTAAAGCAAATAAGGAAAAAGAATATTGTTGTGGTGGTAAATATATTTTAGTTAGGATTTATAATAACACCTTTAAACCCAATATTTCCTTTGCAAAATTAGAGTTGTATTGTAAAAGAAAACAAAATTGTATACATGTTTTAGGTCATGATTACTGGGATCACGTTGTTTTAACTTATAGGGATTCGGAAACTGGTAAGGTTATGATAATTGATCCAGCAATAGATGATAGTTCCTTTGAGTTAAATAATTTGGAATTGCTTATTTATTTAAATAAAGCATTTACTGTAAATGATATTGTATATGTAGTTAGTAAGGATAATTTTACATATAATAGTTTTTTCCCTTTGATCAATGAAGTAGAGACTCCTGATAATTATTTTAGAAATATATATAGCTGGATTCGTCAAAATGATAATTTTAAATAATATTCACCTATAATTACAAACTCAATTTTAAGTTACTACTCAGCAGTATTAACATTCTGTTTTGATTGTAAAAAATTAAAATTTAATAAATTGTATAAATTTTTATAATGCTGTATTTATAACATTGTTTAAATTACTTACTGAATAAAATCTATTTTCCGATTGAAATAATTGTAAACAAATAAAATAGTTAAGCACTGCTGAGTAGTAACATAAACTTTTATATGGATTTAATAAGTTTATGCTGTCTATAACGTAACTATTTATTTTTTTACCATAATTACATTAAATACTTTCATTTTTTTAAAAATACTAAAAAATTATATTCTAATATTACTCAAACCTTTGGTTAAGTAATATTAGAATGCAATATAAAAACTCCCCGAGTAGTGAAGGAATAATTTTTCGGATAAAAATATTAATTTTAAGTCTTAAAAGATATTTTTTTAAAGGGAAATTTAACATGTCAGAAAAAAATTATACAGCAGAAGAAAAAGTTAAAATTGTTCTTGAAGCATTAAAAGGCACATTAACATTAAAAGAGATGTCATCTAAATATCAAGTACATTCTTCACAGATAAATAGGTGGAAAAATTTAGCAAAAGAATCTTTGGTTTCTGGATTTAAGGATAAAAAAAATAAAAAAGAGTTAGAAAACGAAGAACTAGTTGAGAAATTATCTAAACAAATTGACCAACTCAAAGTAGAAATTGAGTGGTTAAAAAAAATCTAAGTTGCTATCTATTTAAAAACAGTATGGTTGATTTATCAGATAAAAAAATAAGCTATGCTTATAACATCCTAAATTTTAATAGAGTGGCAAAAGCCTAGTTGAAGAAATAATAGACTTGATAATAGTATTAAAATTAACTTGAAAATGTAGCATATAAGATATTGCATATGCAATATCCTCTAAATTTTAATAGAAAAGTGACTTATGAATATTCTTGGAATAGAAACATCATGTGATGATACTGGAATTGCAATTTATAGCAAAGAAAAAGGATTAATTTCCAATAAAATATATACTCAAGATATACATAAATTATATGGAGGAGTGGTACCAGAGTTAGCATCCAGAGATCATATAAAAAGAATCTCTACAATGATAGATAGTTCATTAGAGGAAGCGAAACTAAATTTAACTATGATAGATGCAATAGCGTATACTGTAGGTCCTGGTTTAAGTGGTTCTTTACTAGTTGGTGCTGCAGTTGCTAATGCTATTGGTTTTACTATCAATAAACCAGTGATTCCAATTCATCATTTAGAGGGACACATTTTATCTCCTTTAATAAACGACGATAGTCCAAATTTACCATTTATTGCCTTATTAGTATCAGGAGGACATTCACAATTAATTTTGGTAGAGTCAATTGGTAAGTATAAGATATTAGGAGAAACATTGGATGATGCAGCAGGAGAAACTTTTGATAAAATAGCAAAAATGTTAGGTTATGATTACCCTGGGGGAGTACATATTGCAAATATGGCTAAACAAGGGACTGATTTATTTAAATTTACTCGACCTATGATAAATAGCGAAAGTTTAGATATGAGTTTTTCTGGATTAAAGACTTCTGTAAATTTAAAAATAAAGTATTTAAAAGAAAATAATCTATTCGATGAAACAACAAAGTATAATATTGCTAAATCAGCAGAAGAAGCTATTACGGATATCTTAGTAAAAAAAACTTTAGGTGCAGTTCAATTAACAGGAATTTGTGATGTTGTAGTAGCAGGGGGTGTAAGTAGTAATTTAACTCTTAGAAATAAATTTACGAGTACTCAATTAAAAGTATTTTATCCACCTAATAAACTTTGTACTGATAATGGTGCTATGATTGCGTACGTAGGTTTCTTAAGGCTGGAAAATTCCACTTTCAATTATTCTTTTGATATTTATCCTAGATTACCACTGGAAGATATTGATACTATTTATCAACAAAATAAGTTATAATTTTATGATTAAATAATATGTTATATAGTAAATTATTTATTTTCTTACTTATGGTAATTATTTTATTAATTGCGAGTTTATTTTCATTCCTTGAAACAGCTATTGTATCTATTTCTAAATATAAACTCAAAGTATTAAAAACAAAATATAAATGGGCTGTTTATGCTGAAAAACTAAAAGATCAAATTAACAATGTTCTTATTTTTAGTTTATTTGGGAATAGTCTATTCAATGCAATTTTTACCGTATTAAATACTGCAATCATTTCGCAATATTTTAAGTATATTCCTTCAAATATATTATTACCAATAATAACTTTTATCATATCAATTGTAATTATTATTTTATCTGAAGCTGTTCCCAAGATAATTGCCTCAAAGTCTCCAGATATGGTATTAAAATATATTGCTATACCCTTATATTATCTTTTTTATTTATCAAAAGTTATTATTTATCTAATAAATTTTATTATCCATTACATCATAGTTTTTTTAAAAGTTTCTGGCATAAATAATATTTCAAAAGATGAATTAAAATCTATCATTTCTGATGATAGTTCACCTTTTACCAAAAACCATAAAACATTTTTAATTAATTCAATAGATTTAATAGAAATTACTGTTAAAGAAGTTTTAATTCCCTTGAGATTAGTAAAGGCTATAAATTTAGATGACGATTTAGATTTGATTTGTAAGGTTCTATTTAGTTCAGTCTATACGCAAATTATTGTTTACGATAAAAAAATAGAAAATATTGTAGGTTATATTCATGTTAAAGACTTGTTGTCTTGTGATAAAGAAAAGATTTCTAAAGAATATTTATTGACTATACTAAGACCCATTCAATTTATTTATGATTTTACTCCTATAGTTCGTCAAATAGAAACAGCTCAGGCAAGTCGTTCTAGAATATTTGTTGTTATAAATGAATATGGAGATATATTAGGTATTGCTTGTTTAGAGGATTTGTTTGAAATAGTATTTGGTGATTTTACAACTGAATCACCACAAAGAAAAACA